>JASLBT010000444.1 GCA_030146445.1 Segetibacter sp.
CGCCAGAATAAAAAAGACCTTATTGTTGAGATCTGTGCAGTGTTGGCTTTTTCCGCAACAACAAACAACGATAAGGTTGGGATCATATTTTTTAGCGACAAGGTAGAGAAGTTTATTCCGGCAAAAAAAGGTAAGGATCACATACTGTACATCGTTCGTGAGCTGATCAACTATCAGCCACACGCTGCCGATACCCATATTATTCATGCCCTTCATTACCTTAATAGCGTAACCCGGCACAAGAGTATTGTTTTCATTTTAAGCGACTTTGCCGATGCCGGCTATGAAGATGCATTGCGGGTTGCTGCGAAGCGACATGATGTAATTGGTTTGCAGGTTTATGATAAACGCGATGAGCACCTTCCCCAGATCGGGCTGTTACAGGTCATGGATGCTGAAACGGGTAAGATGGTAATGCTCGACACGAATGACACGTATACCAGGTTCAAGTACAATCAACAGTTCAACAAGATACTCGACGACGCAAAGGCTGCATTTCGAAAGTCAGGTGCCGACCTTATGCAGGTTGCAACCGGGGAGGACTACGTGAAACTTCTTCAACAATTTTTTATCCGGAGAGCATAAGTGAAAAGTAAGGTGAATTATAAAATTGGATTGTGTTTAATGCTTTTATTGACCAGCTTTTCATTAGTTGCTCAAAGTATTTCGGCCGAAGTTGACCGCGACCGGATATTTATTGGTGAACAGATCATCTTAAAGTTGAAAGTGTCTGAATTCAATCCAAACGACAGAATCATCCAGACATGGTTTCATCTGCCTGATACGGTAAAACTCCTTGAAGTTGTAGAAAAGCAAAATATTGATACAATTCGGGTGGATGGTATCTATAGCCTTCAGCAAAGGATTACAATCACCTCATTTGATAGTGGTCAGTGGGAAATACCGGCATTAACGTTGGTGATACGCGACCGTATAAATAATTCAGTGATCACCCAAACAACAAAGCCACTCAGTTTGCAGGTGCTTCCTGTAGACGTTTCGGAGCTCAAAGATTATCATGACATTAAAGAGATTATTGCAGTAGAGGAGAAGAATGACCCACTGGTGATCGGGATCATTGCAGCAATAACAATCCTTTCTTTGTACGCGATCTACCGCCTGACAAAATCGAGGAAACAGGTCGCAGCTGTAAAGCCGGTTGCTATAACCAACATGTCGCCTTATGAATGGGCTTTGTCCGAATTAGACAAACTTGAAAAAATGAATCTCACCGGCAAGGATTCCAAAATGCATTACGACCAGTTAACACAGATCAGCCGGCAGTTCTTTCACCTGCAGTTGATGCAACCTTCGTTACAGCAAACAACCGATGAATGGATGCTTCAGCTTCAGCCGTTACGTGTTGAGCCTGGTACAAAAACCTCCTTTTTCCAGTTGTTGCGTTTGGCTGATACCGTCAAGTTCGCCAAATATATTCCTCCTGTTGCTGACAACGAGCAATCCATTGCCACCGTCAGGCATATGCTTCGCGAGGTGGTGGAACAGCAGAAGCAATTTGCCCCAAATCCTAATGCGAAATATAAACCTGTATAGTGCTGAGTAATTGGTTGCGAGATATCACATTTGTTTACCCCTGGGTCCTGAGCTTACTGCTTCTGATTCCACTTATGGCTTACTGGTACTACCGGAATAATAACAGACGGCAGGCGTCGATGCTTATTACAACAACGCATTTTATAAATTCTGTCCGGAGCTACCGTACGTGGCTAATACATACACCATTTGTGCTTCGAAGCCTTGCGCTCGGCTTCATAATAGTGGCGCTTGCGCGGCCGCAGCACCAGTTTAACGAACAAAGTACAGAAGGCGAAGGCATTGACATCGTACTATGTTTCGACATCAGCGGAAGCATGACCGAAAAGGATTTTTTACCGAACCGGCTCGAAGCATCGAAAGATGTTGCGCGCACATTCGTTGATAACAGAACCGGTGACCGTATTGGTATAGTAATATTCAGTGGAAAAAGTTTTACGCTTTGCCCCATTACAACCGACATCAGGGCCGTGCAGTCGCAAATTGATGTTATCAAAAGCGGGTATCTCGAAGAAGATGGTACGTCTATCGGATCGGGCCTGGCCACGAGCATCGACCGGTTAAAAGATGCCAAGACAAAAAGCAAAATCATTATTCTGCTTACTGATGGAGTTGACTTTGGAGGAATGATCCCGCCGGATATTGCGACTGAAATGGCAAAGCTCTACGGCATTAAAATATACGCAATTGGTGTAGGCTCAGAAAAGACGATTGATGAACAGGTGGAAACTCCTTTCGGAAGAATGAACAACAGGAAGAAGCTTGAATTTAATGAGGGCCTGCTCAAAAATATCGCACTTCAGACGGGTGGTCAGTACTTCCAGGCAACGGACCGTGCCGGGCTTGAGCGTATATATGAAAGTATCAACAAGCTTGAAAAGTCGAAGGTAAAGATTACTACATATAACCGTTATACTGAAGAATACCTGCCCTGGGTGCTTATTGCGCTTGTACTCCTCTTGCTGGAATTTATTTTTCGCCATACCATGTTCAAAAAGTTTCCCTAGAAAGAACTGATTGGCTGTTCGTTGATTGATAAGTTTATGACTTGGGCAACTGATCGGTTGAGATGGTGTTTACCCGTTCGCTTTCCCGTGACTTTGTATGTGTTTTTCAAAACTTCTGGTTGTTGAAGGTTCATCCTGATCAGTCATTCGTCAGGCTTCATAATCGTATCTTAGCAGCAATTATGAAGGCGCTCATTTACAAATCGACAGGAAGCTGGTACTTCGCAAAAACGCCGGACGGCAAGATGTACAATGCGAGGATCAAAGGGGTGCTCAAACTCGATGGAATCACCTCCACAAACCCAATTGCTGTTGGTGATTACGTGGAAATGGAACAGGAGACCGATGGCCAGGAAAATGCGATTATATCGAAGATATTCGAACGCAGGAACTACATTGCGAGGGTATCTCCGCATAATAAGAACCAGCATCATATTGTAGCATCAAACCTTGACCAAACGCTGTTGTTCGCCACGCTCCGCGACCCTAAAACCTCACAAGGGTTTATTGACCGTTTCCTTATATCCGGCGAGGCGTATCACATACCTGCCGTCATTATCTTCAATAAGTCGGACCTATACCGGAAGAAGGAACTGGAAAAGTTTGACGAGGTCAAGCGCATTTATGAAGATGCGGGCTATAAAGTAGTACTAACAAGCGTACAAAACGGCACGGGTGTAAGCGAAATAAAAAGATTATTACAAAATAAAGTATCGCTGTTGAGCGGACATAGCGGGGTTGGAAAATCTACCCTAATTAACGCACTGTTTCCCGAACTGCATTTAAAAACAAAGGAGGTAAGTGAGTGGAGCGGCAAAGGCATGCATACGACCACATTCGCTGAAATGTTTGACCTTCCGGGAACCGGCCAGGTCATTGATACACCAGGAGTAAGAGAATTTGGCCTGGTAGATATTCCGAAACAGGAACTATCGCATTATTTCCCCGAAATGCGGAAGAAACTAACTGATTGCCAATTTAACAACTGTATGCACATTAATGAACCGGGATGTGCCGTGAAAGACGCTGTGGCCGAAGGAACAGTTCATGAAGACAGGTATGTAAGTTATGTTACCATACTCGACACCATGACAGATAAGCACTACTGAGTTTAGAAGTATTTCTTTTCCAGTATCGAAGCGAGTTCTGTAACAACGGCATTTGCCCTGCTGTTATCCGGAGAAATGGATACACCATTATAGATATTATAGTGCAGCTTCAACGGGTGCCCTTTATATAAAAAGGTCCAATCGGTGGAATCGAAGTAGTCTGTTTTAGCTGTAAACTTTACCCTTAATTCAGTTGAGAGTAAGTTGGCGATGCTATAAAATTTTTTCATCCCGCAATTATCATCAATAACGGCCTCTACGACCCCTGATGATTTGGTTAACTGGTAGCTCATGGTCAAATTTTTATAACGATGGTGGTGTTTAGCCTTTGAATTTTTTTGCTTTTTTTAAATCCTTAGCAGTCTGCTTATCAGGGTTGAGCAATCTTTCCGCTCCAACATTCCGGCCATTACCGGGACAGCCTTTTCGGACACTGCACGATTGCGCGCACATGCATGCAATAATGATGACAATACCTGTGAATGCTTTCATAAAGATTTTTGAATACCCTTAATTATTCATTTTCAATTCCACCACCAAAACCAACTGCCCTGCAGGGAATATATTTGTGATCCGCTATTATATAACGTAGCGTCTGTGCTGATTATTTCTTCAGGGAATTAAAATCATCAAACCACGAGGCGTACTTTAAATAGTTGCCTGCTATCCTGTTGATCTGACCGTTGATGAGTTCTTCTGAAATGTCTTTCACTTTGCGCGCGGGAACGCCGGCATAGATACTTCCTGCCTCGACGATTGTTCCCTCAAGAACTACCGCACCCGCCGCAATAATAGAATTGCTGTTCACTACGCAGCCGTCCATGACGATCGCGCCCATGCCTATTAATACGTTTTCGTGAATAGTGCAGCCATGCACAATGGCATTATGACCAATAGACACGTTATCACCAATATTAGTTGCATGTTTCAGGTACGTGCAGTGTACCACCGCACCGTCCTGCACGTTAACACGATTGCCCATTTTGATGTAGTTAACGTCGCCGCGTAATACTGCATTAAACCATATACTGCATTCATTACCCATAGTAACACTGCCCACGATGGTTGCATTTGGTGCAATAAAACAGCGGTCGCCGAAAAGGGGTGTTACCCCATGTACAGGAAGAATGTAAGCCATATAAATTATTTGAGTTTTGCATAAGAAGGGTTCCGGTTTCAAGTTAATGTATTGCCCATTTGATCTGGAAAACAAAGCTGGATTATGGTTTAAATTGCAGCGCCTGTTTCCTCCTTTGCTAAAAATTAAACTTGTTATGACGAATCGCCAGATCTTTCTACAACATGTTGGTCAAACCTCCACCGAGCCGCTTTGCCTGGAAATTGTGAGAGCAGCAGGGCTTGAGATGTGGGATGTAAATGGGAAAAGGTTTATTGACCTGATCGCGGGCATCAGTGTTTGCAATGTAGGACACTGCCACCCCGAAGTGGTTGCTGCTGTGCAATACCAGGCGGGTCAATATATGCATTTACTGGTTTATGGAGAGTTCGTTCAGACACCACAAGTAAAATATGCTGCCGCGTTAACGCAAAGTTTGCCACCGACACTCAACAGTGTTTATTTCACAAACAGTGGGGCAGAAGCAACAGAGGGCGCTATGAAACTGGCAAAGCGATATACAGGCAAGTCGAAGATCATCGCTTTTAACCACAGTTATCATGGTAGTACCCAAGGTGCTCTGAGCATTATCGGCGATGAATTCTGGCGACAGGCTTACCGCCCGTTATTGCCCGATGTTTATCACTACCCCTTCAACGGCAGCGAAGTGTTAGGAGCTATCGATGATCAAACCGCCTGCGTAATAATGGAAACCGTCCAGGCCGAAAAGGGAATCATCAAACCAGACAGGGATTGGATACAGCAGGTACAACAACGCTGTAAAGCAACCGGTGCATTGTTTATCCTCGACGAAATACAGGCTGGCTTTGGGAGAACAGGAACTCTTTGGGCGTTTGAGCAGTATGGGGTAGTTCCGGATGTGCTGTTGCTCGGAAAAGCTTTAGGCGGGGGAATGCCGCTTGGTGCATTTGTCGCCGATAAGCAAGTAATGGACAGCTTCACCATCAACCCGGTCCTGGGCCATATTACCACCTTTGGTGGCCATCCGGTTAGTTGCGCCGGCGGACTGGCTTCTTTCGAAGTGCTTACCCGTGAAAAGCTTTATGTTAGCGCGGTAAGTAAAGCTGAACTATTTATACAGCTGTTGAAGCATCCGGCTATTTTGGACATTCGTTCCGCCGGTTTATGGATGGCGGTTGAATTCGATAGCTTCGGGACCTGCAAGCGGGTGATAGACGCCTGCATTGATAAAGGGTTGGTGACGGATTGGTTTTTATTTGCACCCAATTGCCTGCGTATAGCCCCGCCGCTGGTAATTAGTGAAAACGAGATTGTGGAAGCATGTAAAATAATCCTGTCCTGTTTGTGAACAGAAGCGAGGCTGATCAATACGTCCTTTGATCGGCATACATTTCTTAAGCGAAACCGCATTGCAATATTACCGGTACCGCTTTGAACTAGTTTTTTGGTACGGGCTCAGGTAACTTCTGTCAACATCGTTGTGTCACTCCCTTGTACTTTCACCGTGCTATTCGCCGGTCTAAACAGAACCTGGGCGCATCAGGCGCAAATACCGTCGCCCGTCAAGTTGCTCACGGAGGCAACCATTAGAAACCCACTTTAAAGTTCGCGAAGATCCCAAACCTTTATTTTGTTCTTTGGGCAGCTGCAAGATACATGATCGGGTAGCATCGTTGTTTTTGCCCCTTGCTTTAGTAATGAAAAGAATTTGGAAGAATGAAAAACTATACATTACTTTGAATCACAAAGTACTTTTATGCCGGATGCACTGCAACACCTTAACGACCTGAAAGACATCAAAAAGATGATGGAGCGAAGCAGTCGTTTCATCAGTTTGAGTGGATTGAGCGGAATCTCCGCCGGTATCTGTGCATTGATCGGAGCATGGTTTGCAAATGATATCATGAATTCGGAGTATCGTTCACCGGTAGGCGGGGGAGTATATGGCCAAATCAGGGTGGGAAGGTATGAAAACAGCGGGGCCATACTGTTTGATAAATTGTTCCTGGTCGCGGCTGCAACGTTTACTGCCGCCTTTATACTTGCATTTATTTTTACTTATATCAGGAGCAAGCGTGCCGGGTTGCCCATATGGGGGACCACTGCTCGCAGGCTCATGTTTAATGTAAGTATTCCCATGCTTGTGGGAGGAATATTTATTATTCATCTCGTGCAGAGTGGAGCGCTGGGTATGATAGCGCCGGCTTGCCTGATATTTTATGGCCTTGCGTTGGTAAATGCAAGCAAATATTCGCTTGAGGAAATTAGGTATCTTGGTTATGGTCAACTGCTGTTGGGCCTAATCAACTGCTGGTTTGTTGGGTACGGCCTTTACTTCTGGGCGGCCGGTTTTGGGTTGTTGCACATTATCTATGGCACCGTGATGTGGTGGA
>JASLBT010000114.1 GCA_030146445.1 Segetibacter sp.
GTTCAAGAGAAGTTTTATAACGCTGTAAAGTGCCAGGTGCAAATTCAGTAGAAACCAACGCAGCCATCTGATCATTATGTTTCTGATAAAGTTCGATCAGCATCACAGCGGGCTCACCCTTTCCCGTTAACAGATTCTTCAGAAGTTCCGATGTAACAGTCTTGTTGTTTTCTAATAACGCTCTCCTTGCTTCGTATACTTTTTGTCTAAGAATATCCAGATGTGCATTCAGTTCCTTAATCTCCT
This sequence comes from Segetibacter sp., assembly GCA_030146445.1. Taxonomy (GTDB): domain Bacteria; phylum Bacteroidota; class Bacteroidia; order Chitinophagales; family Chitinophagaceae; genus Segetibacter. The sequence goes on from JASLBT010000114.1 coordinate 247, forward strand.
CTCGTTTGCCAATAGCCATACCAGCTTTTTGATCCCATGAATTTGGATGACATTTCCTGGAGATGGAAATTTCTTTGGCGAACCCATCTACAGTGATTCGCATGTAAACTGGCATCCTTCCACCTTCATACTTCTTCGGGGATTTAAGGAAGAAAAGAATACTTCATTTTTTGCCGAGCATAACGACGATTTTAACGGTGATAATTAAAATCGTAGCAGCGTCCAGACAAGATGTGCAGGAATTGTCAACATTGATAATCAGTACGTTGCAGGACAATTCGTGCGTTTTCTTTCAAACGTAGATGACGCACGAATTACGCACTTTTAAATTGTGTTTTAATGCACGTTTTGAGCTGGTCAACAGACAAAAAAAGCCAGCAATCTTCGGTTTGCAGGCTTTTATGCTTTTCTGGTGATGTATGCGGAGACTAAGGGATTCGAACCCTTGATACCCTTTCGAGTATACACACTTTCCAGGCGTGCTCCTTCAACCACTCGGACAAGTCTCCAGTTTGAGGCCAGCAAAAATAATGATTGAAATCTAGAGGCCGAATATTTTTTCTGCGTTTGCCGAGGTCGCTGCCGCAACTTCATCTGTGCTCATCCCCTTGGCATCGGCAACGGCCCTTACGATATGTTCCAGGTATGCCGGCTCATTACGCTTACCCCTGAACGGAACAGGCGACAAATAGGGCGCATCCGTTTCCAGCACAATGTGCTCTATCGGAACATGCCTCAGCGTTTCTGCAAGCCCCGACTTTTTGTAGGTAACAACCCCACCTATGCCCAGCAGAAAGCCCATGTCGGTAATCTCTTTTGCAGCAGCCGGACCATCACCAAAACAATGGAAGATACCACGCAGCCCGCGATCGGCAAATGGCTTTACTGCTGCAATAGTTTCTGTCGTAGCATTGCGCGAATGAATAACAATTGGCAGCTGGTATTGCAATGATATTTCCATCTGCGCAGTAAAAGCTTCCAGCTGTTCTTTTACAAAAGATTTATCCCAATAATAATCAAGACCTATTTCACCTACAGCAACAAATTTTCGCTTGCTCAACCATTCCGATATAATTTCTATTTCCTGTTGATAATTCTCCTTTACCGAACAGGGATGGAGTCCCATCATGGGAAAACATTCCCCCTCATAGAGGGCTTCCAATTTCAGCATATCCTCTACTACCCGGCTATCTACCGAAGGAAGGTAAAACCGCGCCACGCCTGCGTTTCGCGCCCTTCTTATAATTTCATCAACATCATCTGCAAACTCTTTTAGGTACAAATGACAATGGCTATCGATCAATTTCATGCTGCAAATATCACGTTTTAGATCGCCTTTAAAATCAAGTAAACAATTAGCTCAAATAATTATCAGCGCAAGGAAATAAAATGTAAACAGGGGGCGTTTATACCATGCTTAACGCAACAATCAAAACTTTCAACAACCGAATACAAACACGTTTTCATAGGGTACGGATTAAACGGGCCAGGGTTTCTACCCAGGCCCTCTTTTTTTTAAGGCATCCCGCCTGATATGCTTAAACAAAAAACCCTTTTCAGTAAAATGTTCCAACATCCTCGGCAGGGCATATTTCATCCGCTCAAACGCCTTCTCACTATCGTGAAAAACAACGATCGATCCTGGTTTTGTATTCGCGATCACATAATCAAGACTCTTCTTTGGTGTAAGCTTTTCATCAAAGTCGCCGCTTAAAACATCCCACATAACTATCTCGAATGTTGGTTCAAGCTGTTGGATCTGGAACCTTGATATCCTTCCATAAGGTGGCCTGAAAAGGCTGCTATCGATGTACTTCCTTGCCTCCATTACATCTTTGAGGTAAACATCATCTCCCGTCTTCCAACCATTCAAATGGTTGTTGGTGTGGTTACCTATCGCATGCCCTTCATCAGCAATCCGCCGGTAAATGGCAGGCTGTGCACGCACATTTTTGCCGATACAGAAAAAGGTTGCTTTGGCATTAAAGTCCTGTAGCGTATCAAGTACAAACGGTGTCGCGACCGGGTGTGGACCATCATCAAACGTCAGGTAAATAGCTTTTTCTTCCGCAGGTAAATCCCAGGTAAGTTTGGAGTATAATCGCTTTAACCACCAGGGTGACTTTACTAAGTACATAAACTGATAATCATATTTTTAATAGACCAGGAACAAATGATTTATCTGAAGCATAATTATTGAAAATGCGCAAACGTTATGTTATTGAATGTTCTATTTTATCCTTTAAATTTCAGGGTCAATTTGATAATTCTGTTTGCAAGTCACGCTGCGTTATGAACTGTGGTACAAGCCTGCGTCGTTAAACCGGGTTCGGACGGGAGTACGGCCTACCAACAGGTCGGGCGCAAGCCGCAACGATGCTCAATAAAATTATTGCCATAGGTAACAAAAAATACTGACTAAACAACAATGGTAATTATCGCCCGGATAGCTAATTAATTAAT
>JASLBT010000058.1 GCA_030146445.1 Segetibacter sp.
ATAATCATCCATTCCCGCACGAAGGCACTCCTCCCTATCACCCTGCAGGTTGTTGGCAGTCATGGCAATAATAATGGGTTGCTGTTCGATACAAAGGCGGATCATCCTCGTTGCCTCAAGACCATCCATCTCAGGCATCTGAACATCCATTAAAATGATATTATAAGTTTGTTGGCTAACGATGTCCAACACCTCCTTACCATCCTTAACGGTGGTTGGCTTATATCCAAGCTTGTTCAACACGGTAGTGATCCAAAGCTGGTTGATCAGGTCGTCTTCGGCAAGCAGGATGTTTAGCGGGTACATTTTCGCAAAATCCTCTGACAACACTTGCTTCGCATTATTCTCGTCAGGCGCGCCTTCTTTTTTCTTTTGCTTAAGGGCTGTTGAGACCTCATTACAGAAGACGTGATGTTTAAACGGCTTCGGAATTACCGAAGCGAACAGTGACGGGAATTGATGATGACTATGGCAGCCGTGTTTCCCAAGGAGGATCACCGGTAATTCAGGGTGCGTCTTACGTATTGACTGGGCAAGGTTGATGCCCGTCATTGTGCCGAGCTCGTGATCGGTGATCACAAGATCAAAGTCGCCGTAATGTTCCATAATTTCCAGGGCCTTTTCACCTGTTGTCGTAAATGACGGCTTCAGTTTTAGTTGAACAAGCTCGTTCTTTAATACGCTGCAAAGCGTCAGGTTCTTTTCTACGATCAGTACCTTTTGGCCCTGTATGCCGGCCATCTGGTCATGCTTTTGCGCATACAATCGCTGATGACTCACACCAGCCTTGATGTTAAACCTAAAAGTAGAACCCACATCCTGGTTGCCATCCACCGCCAGTTTACCATCCATAAGGCCAATGAGCTTTTTGCAGATGATCAATGTTATGCCCATAATTTTATATTGGTACAATGGGTCAACGTTTGCCAGTTCTTTGGAAAGTTTACGATGACGATCTAGTGAAATCCCGGAGCCTGTATCGCGTACTTCAAACTCAAGACTCACCTTGCCTTCCTCATCATAACCGAGTAGCTTAACGCCAATAAATATCTCACCAGTTGATGTGAACCGGAAAGCGTTATCAACGAGGTTCATTAGTATCTGCTTCAATCGCAATGCATCTCCGACAACCTGGGCAGGAACTGCATGGTCGATATGATAAACCAGGTCGAGTCCCACCCCGGCAGCTTTCGAAGCAAACACTTCAAAGACGTCCTCAATACTTCTCCGTAGTTCAAAATCTTTGCAATCCAATTCTTTACCCAACTCAATTTTAGAGTATTCCAGTATATCCTTCATCAGGATGTCATTAATCTCACTGAGCAATCCATCGCCAGAAACCAGGATATTATTGGTGTAAGTGCGTTGTTCAGCGGTGAGTTGTGTGTCGTTTAACAGCGAAGCCATGCCGATCACTGAGCTCATCGGTGTGCGAATTTGATGACTAAGCTTTGCAAGCACCAAACTTTTACTTCGATTGGCTGCTTCTGCCTGACCACGTGCCTGCTCCTCGTCCTGACGGGCGTATTCGAGCAACTCCCTGCGCTCGATCACCTGCCTTTCAAGATCTGCCTTAGCGAACTTTAAAGCGTTGATCCGTCGCTGACAGTATATAACAATACCGGTGATGGCAGTCATTGAAAGCAGTGCATAAAACCACCACGACTTCCATAGTGCAGCAAGGAAAATATATCCCGTGGTGATAGAAATGGTATAGTATTCGACATGCATATCTTAGGCTTTTTTTCAGGTTTTCAAAAGATCCCATTAACGGTTTAGCAATGGGGGTACTGCCAGGTGCCAGGTTGATCTGGCGCCTTTTGGTTATCAAAAAAGGTTCTAATCCGGGTACAGTTCTGTCGTTTTATTTCGATAGTAGATTTAGCTTCTAATTTTGCGAAGAAAGCTAATGATTGTTTTCCTACGTTCTGCAACGCTTCCGGGTGATGAATACATCCGGCGAATATTACAACAATGCCCGGTCACGTAAATCTGTAAGTTTTTCTGCTTTTGGCGAAAGGCGATGAGCACCATTCACGACAAGCCCCGTATCATGTTGATAGATCAGCTTATTTTCGGTAACCTTTTTCTCGGCATTCGCGAGAATGATCACTTCCGAGGTGGCAAGCTTTCTCAACAAGGCGATATCCTTAAGATGCGGGTTCCAATGAAAGATGAGCTCATCTATCGGATGCCACAACATCACCCAACTAAAGATGTCTAAACTATTAACCAGCCCGGTATGGACCGCATTCTCTTCGTTCATGATAAACGGCAAAATGCTGTGGAAAATGACAACGACTGAAATGCTTATCGCAAGCACCATCCATGATCTTCGCTTGAACTTTGTGAATTGCCGCTCTCTCTGCTCAAGCTTCTCTTTGAAGTGGCTCTTTACCGCATACATTACAGGTTCTGCATATTGCTTGTCGAGCTCGCTTTTACACTTTAGTTTATAAAAAATGACTGAATGCCTTTTTGCCGACTTTACGGACGTCATGATATAATCCACGAACTGGTGGCTGAGCTGTCGCTTATAAATCGGAGCGGGGTCGTGCTTGTTGAAATAACCCTCCACAACCAATTGATCCAGGGTTAAAAAAACGTCGATACTTTTTGCTACTGGTTGACTCATATGATATATAATAATGGGAATTCCATTTTTACACTTCTTCCTGGTATTATTAATTTATTTTAATGGTCAGTTGATATCGCTTACCGGATTACTAATGAGGTAAACGAGTGCTTGCAGGCTTCCGTACCCCGGTTTGTAATTCGATCTTTAGCATGCTGATCGTTGATCATCGCGTCATCTGTTGCATTAAGCTCATGGACCTGCAACTTAGAACTGATCTGTGCTTACTTACCTTTGAAAATTAGCAACAGTTGCTTTCAGGCTTTCGATTTGCTTTTGCTGCTCTTTTATTGCATTGATCAATACCGGAACCAATTCGGCATAGTTCATGCCGAGTTTTTCTTTTGTTTCATCGCCCGTAACCACCTCAGGAACCAACTTCTTTACTTCCTGTGCGATCAAGCCAATTTTGTTTTCAGCTGTGGGATTTTCAATCCAGTTGTAGCTTACGGGCTGCATTGCCAGTACTTCTTTTAAACCGTAGGTGAGGTTCTTTACGTTCGTTTTCAATCGGCTGTCGGAGGTTTGAATAGTACCATTGGTAGCGTATACCGCGTTCCACTTATAGGTTGCTGTTCCCAGGGTACCGCTGCCGCTTACTCTTGGAACGATATTTCCATGCACAACAAGCTTTTCGGGATTGACGGTTACTATTCCCTGGTTGTTTCTTGAAGTTCCGCCAATACCAACGTTGCCGTTGCCATCGATGCGCATAGCTTCGTTACCGTTTGCCGTAAGGTTACCTGCAGCTCCACTGTTTGTAAACAGGATCATCCCCTGTCCGGTCGCGCCATTTCCAATAAAAAAGTCGGAAGTTGCATTCGTGTATAAATAGCCAACGTTTGGTCTGTTCAATATATTGGAAGAATTATTCGCATACCCTGAGCTGTTGATGCCCATATCAATGTAGTTGCTGGTATTCGTTCCATTATCCGCTGTAGCAACAATATCAGAGCTGGCATTGTTGCCGGAGTTGAGATTTTGCACACCAATCTGTACATAACTGTTTAAATCAGCATATGCGCCGATGAGGTTGCTTGTTGCTGTAGTACCTCCATCAACAAGTAATTTTTCAGGTACGTCAGGGTCAAAATCGGTGCTTCCAATGCCTACGTTACCATCTGCTGTCACCGTCATTTTAGTGGTACTGTTCGTAATCAATGGAAGGTCAAAGTTACCTGTTGTACCCAACCGGGTCGTTGATGAACCCGTGTTTCCGACAAGTGCCCATGCATTGCTTGAAGAAGTAGCCAGTGCCGACGGCAACAATCTTTTGACAACGCCGTTAGAAACCGTTAAAATACTG
>JASLBT010000089.1 GCA_030146445.1 Segetibacter sp.
ACGTTATTATGTATCCCTTGAACATCTAAATCAGTCGGGCTTCTTAAAAACGGTTGACAGCAATTCTTATAACACCAATAACAACTTTAAAAGTTATGTTATCCGTTCAAACGTTGATGTAAGTATTACCAGTAAACTGACAGGTGGCATCTACCTGTTGGGGCGCATCCTGAACGGAAATGAGCCCGGTTCGGGCACAGGAACGATCCTGCAAAACCTACTCAATACCCCTGCAAATGCTTACCCGATCATCAATGCCAATGGAAGTTTTGCGGGTACGTCGCAGTTCCGGAACAATCTTGTTGCCCAGGCAATCGGGTCCGGTTACCGGCAGAACTACAAGCGGGACATGTTGGTAAATGTATACCTCAAAAGAACGCTTGACGAGATAACCCCGGGGCTTTGGGCGCAGGCAAAGGTTGCTTACTACAATACTTTATCGGAGGATCAGAACAGAAGTAAATCTTTTGCCGTTTACCAGCGTTCAGGCACAGGTTATACTACGTTTGGTGCGAATGGAGCACAGGTAAATGCACAAAGTATAGCTTACCAGGCTCGCACCGACTATGAAGAGTTCAGTATCGGTTACGACCGCACTTTCAATCAAGCGCATGGCATTAGTGCGATCGTACTCGCCAACCGGGATAACTCGACCGACGGTTTTATCAATGTACCTTACACCATCACCGGCACATCGGGAAGGGTATCTTATAATTACAAAAGCAAATACATCGTGGAAGGGGCATACGGTTTGAATGGTTCGAATCGCTATCCTGATAACGGCGCCACAAAGCTGGGCTTTTTTCCTTCCGTCGGACTTGGCTGGAACGTAGAGCAGGAACAATTCATGGAAAAAGCCGGCTGGATCAGTCGCCTGAAAATTTTTGGTTCTTATGGTAAAACCGGCAACGACAATCCCGGAAACTTTACGTACATCCAGCGATACTTTGATGCCCCGAGTGTAATTTTTGGCACGTCAGCAAGCAACAATACCACGGTTACCGAACAAACATTAGCCAACCGCAACATTACCTTTGAAAAAGCAGGCAAATTGAATGTCGGGGTCAATGGCGCTTTCTTCAACAACCAACTCGGGTTTGGCGTCGAATATTTCAACAATCGCTATTATGACCTTTTGATGCAACGTGGAAGGAACACCAGCCTCATTGGCAACAACTATCCGGATGAAAATATAGGCATTAATCGTTATAAAGGTTGGGACGCGAAATTTAGCTGGCAAAAGGTGTCGAAAGCATTCCAGTTTTTTGCAAACGCAAATGCATCAATCGTTCGTTCCGAGGTAATTTATTCAGATGAAGTTTTCCAGCGTTATGATTGGATGAAGCGTACAGGCCAACCTGTAGCCCAGCGTTTTGGCTATATTGCCGAAGGACTGTTCAGCAGCAATGCTGAAATTACCTCAAGTGCCAAAATTGAAGGTTATAGTCCCCGGCCAGGTGATATAAAATACAAGGACCTGAATAGCGACGGCATCATCAACCAGTTCGATGTTACGGCTATCGGCACAACCAAACCTCTCTTTTTTTATGGGCTATCAGCAGGAGCTTCCTGGAGCGGATTTGACGTCAGTGCCTTGATACAAGGTGTCCAAAACCGGAACATATACCTTTCCGGCGGCAGCTACTGGGCGTTTCAAAATAATGGGCTCGGACAGGCTTACGAGCATAATCTAAACCGCTGGACGCCGCAGACAGCGGCAACTGCCACCTACCCCCGTCTGAATATCGGCTTTAACGACAATAACCAGGTGAGCTCTTCATACTGGGTACGTTCGGGTGATTATCTAAGGCTTAAAAATGCAGAGATTGGCTATTCGCTACCACCATCACTCATCGGTAAATTTAAACTGACCTCGGTACGCGTATTTGCAAACGGACTGAACCTGCTTACCGCTGCTTCTCCTGAAATCGACGACAGGGATCCTGAAGTGTTTGAAGGAGGAAGTTACCCGCTGCAAAGGGTGTTCAACTTTGGTATAAACATTAAATTTTAAGATTGTAACAATATGAAAAGAACTGAATATTTTTTAAGTGCTGCTGCACTTAGTCTTGTTCTTGCGCTTACGGTGCTTATTTCCTCGTGCCGTAAGGTTGAGCGGGAACCTAAAGACTGGTTTGGCAGCGAACTTGTTTTCGATACACTTGATCAGAATGGAATAATAGCCGGTTTCAACCTGAACGACCTGTATAATTATATGCCCTCGGGCTTCAACCGGATTAACTTCGACTTTCTGGATGCGGGAACTGATGACGCCATTCCATCACGCCTCAACACCCCTGTTCAAAGGTTTACTGATGGAAGGATCAATGCGCTGAATAATCCGGATCCATATTGGTCAAACAGCTATTTTGGTATCCGGAAAGCAACCATTTTTCTTAAGAACATCGATAAAGTACCACTGGAAAAGCTCTCTCCGGCAAACGCGCTTACAAAACGTTACTACCGGGCGGAAGCAAGATTTATACGTGCCTTGTTATACTTTGAACTGGTAAAACGATATGGAGGGGTTCCGCTGTTGGGTGATACAACCTTTACTCTGGAGGACAACCTGGATATTCCCCGAAATAATTTTGATACCTGTATAAACTATATTGTTAGTGAATGCGATGCTGCTGCGGACAGCCTGATTGTTGAAACGGCGGTAACAGACGGCTACTGGGGACATGTACCCCAAGGGGCTGCCCTTGCCCTAAAGTGCCGAACCTTACTATATGCCGCGAGCCCGCTTTATAATGGCGGGGGTATTGCAACCGATCCGGTGAAAAAGGCATTGACAGGTTACCTTAAT
>JASLBT010000130.1 GCA_030146445.1 Segetibacter sp.
TGCTGCTTTCTTACTAAATAAACTTTACGCAAATTTCCGGATTGAAGTTGAAGGGTTTGCGACGTCGTATGGCTGATTAAAGCCCTTCGTGCTTATCCCTGACGCTGATTTGTCTCGTTATATTCTGGCATTTGGTCGAAGACGCAATCTTATGCTGTTCTCCATACGTCTATTAAACGCTGTTTTGCGGCAAAAATCTTTCTGAATAGGGTACTCAGCGCCTGCTTTTTTCGTTAACGTAGAACGGAAAATCGAAATGTTGTTTCTGTCTACCTTTCGAGCAACAAACCCCGTTACTGGCACTAACCTTGACATATGTATTTTAAAACATATTATGGAAATGGATAATAAAGTAAACCAGGAAGGTAGTGGAAGTGCAGAAAATAAGGGCGAAACCCGGGAAAGTCAAAAGGCGGCTAATCTCCGGTTGACCGATGAACAACGCGACGACATTGCGCGGGAAACAGGGTTGAAGCCTGATGATATCGCCGACGTACAGCAAACAGGTGCTTTAAGCGGCAGGGATGATTTGGCGGGCGGGAGCGGAGACAGAATGGAGGAGACAAGTGATAATGAGCCGACAGAACGTTTTTGATGTTTATGCATATAAGAAATTTTTAACATCATTAACATTATAAGTATAAACAATTCAACTATATTCATTAAATTAGATAATATGATGGCAGATAAACAGGAAAATACCCAGGTTCAGGGTCAACCGGGAAAACTCGGGATCGATGAAAGTTCGCATGTGGAGAAAAATGAGCCGGACCATCATACCAACTCCGGGAGCGGCGGTGTAATGGAGGGAGATACTGGCGGCGGAGCTGATAATGGATCGAAAGCTGGCAGTGGTGCGCTGGATGGTGGCTCGGATAACGCTGCCGGAAATGCCGCAGGAAGCAGCTACGGAAACAGTAAATAACGTTTAAAAAGAATTTAAACCAAATATCACATTAATCACGGGGCATCGTTATCGTCCCACTAAATGAAAGGAGCGTTTTTATGCAGCAGGAGAATAATCGCGAAGAGTTGTTGAAAAATCTGCAAAATTGTGAGAAGTCAATGCAGGAGTGTTCAATTCAAAAGTTCAGTGAGTTGAGGTACCAGTTTAAACAACTAAATGAAAAACTTCGATCGCTTGATTACAGCAAGCGGGCGCAAGGAGCCCAGGATACTGCTTAACGGTAGTGATAAGCAAGTTCTTTTGAAAAATAATGATTCATCTTTAACTGCTCCGTGAACTTTTGGATATCGGGAAGGATAACCGCTTGAAAGCAGCCGGTTATCCTTTTTTTATGCTTTGAACTGAGGACTTCAGAGATTTGTCGCTCACTTAAATTCAAACAATGGTCTTAGTGCCCGCAAGCTGCGTAACGCTGTTATTCAATTTCGCTTGAATGTTTATCTTCCGCCCTAATTGTACGAAATGCAACAAATAAAATGGGGCATCATTGGTTGTGGCGACGTTACCGAGGTTAAAAGTGGTCCGGCCTTCAACAAAGTAGGCGACTCAACGCTTGTGTCGGTTATGCGACGGGATGCTTTAAAAGCCCGCGATTATGCGATGCGCCATGGTGTGCCAAAATGGTACAGTAATGCGCAGGAGTTGATCGAAGATGACGAAATTAATGCGATATACATCGCAACCCCACCTCTTCAACACGAAGAATATACGATTGCTGCCTTAAACGCCGGTAAACATGTATATGTCGAGAAGCCGATGTCCTTATCTGCTGGTGCAGCTGAGCGAATGCAGGCGGCGGCGGTAAAATCGGGCAGAAAGCTAACGGTTGCACATTACCGGCGACAAATGCCAATGTTCCTGAAAGTTAGGGAACTCATAGGGGAGGGGATCATTGGTGATGTTAAACTGGTAAACCTTCAATTGTTCCAACCACAGAATTCAGGCATGATTGCACAAACCGACGTGCCCTGGCGTCTTGACCCGGCCGTCTCCGGCGGAGGTTTATTTCATGATCTTGCTCCGCATCAGCTCGACCTGATGATCTATTACTTTGGCAAGGTAAATTCGGCCGGCGGTACGTCTCTTAACAAGGCCGGTAACTATAATGCTGACGACACGGTAGCCGGATGGATTTCTTTTGAGAATAAGGTTGTATTCAATGGCATCTGGTGTTTCACTGTGGCGCCCGAACACTCCATCGACCACTGTGAAATAATCGGCTCAAAAGGAAAACTAAGCTTCAGCGTTTTTAACCCAAAACGAGTTATGTTATCGGTGGAGGGCAAGGAAATGGAGATGTTGTTCGACGCCCTCGCCCATGTTCAGCAGCCAATGATTGAGAAAGTGGTTCAATATTTCCTGGATAATTCACCAAATCCATGTCCCCCTGAAGCGGGCGTGGAAGTGATGCGGTTGATCGACTTGTTTACGCCTCATTAGTGCTGCCGGTCCATACAAAACGTTTACGATTTCAGTAGAAGAATTTCGCTGAAGTGCCGTTGCACTTTGACCAACCAAATCCAGGCACACTTTGTCGGCAACCTGCTTGTGAGTTATGACACTTGCCGCGAGCACCAATTCCGACCTCCTCAATACCGATGGCCAGGGTAACGAAAACATGGTCGGTTAAATTAAATTATGTTGAATGGCAGGGTAGGTGTGTGGGCCTGCGCGGTAGAGTTAGGCTCTTTGGTAAAGCCTTGCTCGGTATCGTTCAATGATACAGAATTCGCCCGCAACATTTATAACGT
>JASLBT010000147.1 GCA_030146445.1 Segetibacter sp.
CGACACCCTTAAGTGTGTAGATGCAGGCTCGTGCCTAAACCCAATGTGTTCGAATCCCAATTAGTCCTTCAACAATAAACCCGAAAAATATGAAAAAGATCTTGCTCGCATTTAGTTACTGTTTATTTTTCTTCACTACTGTTGCCCAACGACAAACTGTTTCCGGCCGGATTACAGATGATGAGGGGCACAGCCTTCCTTCCACATCAATAATGGTCAAATCGACGCTTCAGGGCACCTACACGGATAATAACGGACGGTTTAAATTGTCCGGCATCAACACCTTACCCGTGACGTTAATCATCACATCGCTGGGCTACGTGACGCATGAGGAACAGGTTAACAGCAGCGGAGAAATCAACATCAAATTAAAGCCATTTATCGGTATCGAGCCACCGGTTGTATTAGCTTCCAAAAGGGTTCCGACCAAGATCTTGGAGTCACCGGTCTCCATTGAACGAATGGGAATTGCAGCGCTGGAATCTACGCCTTCTGTGAATCCTTATGATGCCATCGCAAACCTTAAAGGGGTTGACTTCACGACATCGAGTTTTACCTTTAAAACACCTTCAACCCGTGGGTTCAACGGTAGTGGAAGTGCACGGGTAAACCAATTGTTAGATGGTATGGACAACCAGGCACCCGGGTTGAATTTTTCGGTAGGCAGCTTCGTTAGCGCCACTCAATTGGATATAGACAATATCGAATTGCTACCAGGTGCTTCTTCTGCGCTTTACGGACCTGGCGGTATGAACGGCACCATCCTCATAAATAGCAAAAATCCTTTTGTTTACCAGGGTCTTTCCGTCTTATTGAAGCAAGGTATCATGAACGTGGACAAACGCCAACGCCCGGACATTACCGGCTTTAATGACTGGTCGATTCGCTGGGCGAAAGTTTTGGGCAGCCGGTTTGCGTTTAAAGTAGGTGCGCAGTACATCAAAGCCAAAGACTGGCTTGCAAGCGACAGTTCCAATTATGCACGGCTGGGCGACGCCGGCGGTGTGATCCCGGGTAATCGTGACACAGATCCAAACTATGATGGCGTAAACGTGTATGGCGATGAGACGACGGTGAACATAAAACCTTTTATTCCTGTATCGGTGGCACCATTGTTTCCACAGCAAGTCATTAATGTTTCGAGAACAGGTTACGGGGAAAGGGACATTATAGATCCTGTAACGAAGAACCTCAAGCTCAGTGGGGCGGTTCACTACAAAGTCACTTCAAATACTGAAGCTTCGCTTTCAGGCTTCTATGGAACCGGTAATTCCGTTTATACCGGCAGCGACCGTTATTCATTAAATGGCATTAAAATAGGGCAGTATAAGCTCGAACTCCGAAACCCGAACTGGTTTGTCCGGGGTTATACCACCCAGGAGAACGCCGGTCAGTCTTATGCCGCAACAACACTTACCCGCCGCTTCAATGAAGCATGGAAGCCGAGCACGACATGGTATGGTGAATACGTAACTCGTCTTATCCAGGCGAAGCTTACCGGTTCCGATGACAGGACCGCGCACGTGATCGCGAGGACAGGTGCTGATGTAGGCAGGCCGCAAGCGGGCTCTGCAGAATTCAAGCAGACGTTTGATAAACTTAAAACCATTCCGATCTCGAAAGGTGGTGGACTATTTCTTGATCAAAGTGACCTGTGGATGGCAGAAGGGCAATACAACTTTGGCAAGTTGAAATTTGTGGAACTGGTAGCTGGTGCCAATTACAAAAAGTATGTCCTTAATTCGCAGGGAACGATCTTCATAGATACCGCAGGTAAGATTGGCATAACAGAAATTGGGGCATATGCGCAGGCAACAAAAAAGTTGTTCAACAACAGGCTCACGCTTTCTGCCTCCGGCAGAATCGACAAAAATGAAAACTTCAAAGGCAAAGTCACACCCAGGTATACGGCGTTAGTTAAGGTCGCAGAAGACAATAACATCAGGTTTTCGTATCAGACTGCCTATCGCTTTCCCACCACCCAACAGCAATTTATAAAACTGCAGGTGGGAAGCAACATCTACCTGCTTGGTGGCCTGCCCTGGATAAACAGCCTCTTAATGCCAAAAGGACAAACTTCCTATGCGATACGAGAAGGAAAAATAACGACTGATCCGTACGTTGCTAAAGAATTCAAGCCGGAAACATGTAACTCCTTCGAGTTAGGTTACCGCGGCCTGATTGAAAAGAAGCTGCTGGTTGATGTATATGGCTACGTAAGTAATTACAGGGATTTCATCGGCAGAACATCGTATTTTGAACCGCAGAGTAAGACCATTTATTCCATTGTTGTGAATAGCGATAAGAGGGTTAAAACATCAGGTTATGGCATCGGGTTGAATTACCTCCTGGCTCGAAACTTCACCGCTTCAACAAACTTTTATAGCGACAGGATTACTGATGTTCCCGGTGGCTTTATAGCCAATTTCAACACACCTAAGTACCGATTGAATCTTGGCTTATCGAATTCAGGTTTCGGGAAAAATAAAAAGCTTGGTTTTGCAGTGCAGTACAAGTGGCAGGATGCTTTCTTCTTTGAAAACGAATTTGGCAACGGCAACATCGACGCATTTTCTACCCTCGACGCACAGGTAAGTTACAAATGGCTAAAGAATAAATCTCAACTTCGTCTTGGCGGCACAAATATCCTTAATCAATATTATAAAAACGGCTTTGCGAACCCTGAGACCGGTGGTTTGTATTATCTCAGCGTTCGGTTTGATATTTTATAATCGCCCGTGACCGTGCAAGCGCAGGCATCTAAGGTGTGCACTTGCACGGTATAGATTGATTTTCTAAGAAGGGACCTTTTATTCAATGAAAATATGCTAGTTGTTTGCCATTGTTTCATTGCAAACAAAGAAGTCACGTTTACTGGTAACGATGTTCCTTGAGGCTGCAATTCCAAAGCGCATATCTGACATGTGCTATTGGTACATTGCTCCACAAAGAAAACATCGTTGAACGGAGCGTCGCCACTGAAGCCTCATCCGTTTACTACTGCCGGTAACCAAAAACAGATAGCCATGCATTCCTGCATGGCTATCCATCTTATTTCCTGTTACTTTACTTTCCGCCTTTAATCCTTTTTGCTTCGGTGTCGAGGCCAGTCTTACGCTGTCTCGCACTGGTGATCTGGTTGCTACCAAAGCGATAAGTGAAGTTTAGCCTGATCGTCTGGCTTTCCCAGGTTCCACCCAGCTTTGCATACAAACCGTTGGCGTTTGTAATGCCACCCCAACGGGCAGTACGGAATACATCGGTGACACTAACTTTAAGCGTAGCTTTTTTGTTCATGAACAGTTTCTGTAAACCAATATCTGCTGCTCCCATTGGTTTTGCTTTGATCGTGCCGTCGAGGCCCGGCCCATTAAACCATCCACTTACTTCGGCAGTGTAGTCGTGTCCCAGCTTAAATGCACTTTGCAGGTGTCCCCCAAAACTAAACACGCTTAAATTGATTTTTTGGTTGGTGAATGCACCGTCGAACTTTTGATAGTTGCCGTACAGATTTACATACCCCGACCACCATTTTGCAAGCGGAAGCGATGACCCGACGTTTAACGAATATATCTTTTGACTGGCAAGATTACGTTGCTGCACATAAGTTGCATTTTGATTGGTGGTGTCGATAAACTGTGCGCGATAATCCTTAACATGACTGTAACCCGCCGACGTAGTTACGGTGCCCCTGAAAGTATGCGACAGCTCGATGTTATTGGTGTATTGCGGCTTTAAAAATGCATTGCCCTTTTCAAACGTAAGCTCATCGAGTTTATTTTCAAAAGGGTTCAGGTCCTGATAGGATGGCCTGTCGATGCGGCGGCTGAAAGTTAGGGTGACGGTGTTTTTGCTGTTTACATTATACTTAAGTGCTCCACTCGGAAACAGGTTAAAATACTGCCGTTTGATGTTGTTGTCTTTCTGTACCAGATTATCGTCCCTCGTTAGGTCGCCCTGGCTGTTCGTTTGCTCTGCGCGCAGGCCGGCTTGTAAACTGAACTTCTTGCCGAGGCTCCGGTTGAAGTTTACGTAGGCAGCATTCACGTTTTCGGTGTATTTAAAGCGGTTGCTTCGTTGAAGGTTTTTTACCGTGTTTCCATTTTGATCGGTAAACAACTCGAATGCATTTTGTGTGTTTACCAACGATCCCTTGGCACCATACCCCAATTTTCCTTTCCACTTATTCATTTCTACGTCTGCTTTGATGGTATAGATGTCAATGTCGGTAGGAGTGTTATTGCGGTTGATGACACTATAGAGAATGTTCCCGTTTGCATCCCTGTAGTGGTTGGGCTGGTAACTGCGACCCGTACCGCGAAACAGCCCGTAGTCGGCATCTACATTTATCTCCTTTCCGCTGGTGTCGGCGTAGCGGTAGTTGACGTTGGTGTTAAAGTTTACCCGGTTTCCGTTTACCGCGTTCGTTGCATCAAGCGTTTTTACAAATTGTTTTGAGGTTGCGTTGGAAACCACTGTACGGCTGTCGTTGGACCAGTTGCTTGAGGATACATTGCCATTGACGATAAACCCGATCGTGTTCCTGGTGTTGATAAAGTAGTCGGCACCGGCTTTAGCATTAAAGCTTTTGTTGTTGCTGATGCTTTTACTTTTTTGATCGAACAGCGTATCGCTTTGAATACGGTATATATCAATCGAGTTCCGGTAATTACCGATGTTGGTTCCAATGTTCCCAAACAGGTTAACCAGTTTGTCGCGATAGTTCAGGTTGAAGCTCCCGTTAGCTTTTGGCGTAACACCCTGTACAAGACCTGCGTTTATGGAGCCATTTGTACCATATTTTTTATTCTTCTTCAGCCTGATATTTACAATGCCGGCATTACCATTTGCATCATACTTCGCACTCGGGTTGCTGATCATTTCAATCGCTTCTATATCGTTGCTGTTTATGCTACGGAGGTATGCAGCCAGGTCTTTAACATCCAGTTGACTTGGCTTGCCGTCGATATAAATTCTTACTCCATTTTTCCCTTTCATGCTGATATTGTCGTTGTTATCTACACGCATACCGGGGCTTTTCTGCAGCAGTTCAAGTGCATTGCTGCCGGTTGCATTGATGCTGCCCTCGACATTGAAAATAGTTTTATCGGCCTTTATTTCAATCAGGGGTTTACGTGCAGTAACACTTACGTCGTTGAGCTTGCGGGTTGCAGGCTGCAGGCTTACATCGGTAATGTGGTTTGCCCGGAGCGTAAAAGCGGAACTGTAC
>JASLBT010000347.1 GCA_030146445.1 Segetibacter sp.
ATAACTCTTAATGTTTGAGCAAAAAGGTAAGTGGTAAAAGCGTTTGTATCAGCTAAGGTACTGTCGCTTAAATGCACATTTGCAGAGGCAAAGTCCATACTTAGCAGCTTATCCTTCGAAGGATCAAAATCAACGACAGCATTAAAACTATTAGAATTCTTCATTAAAATCTCTGGCAGCATCTTACTCATTTGTTAACTTCCATTCAGAAATATAAAAGTCGATTAAAAGCCCTCTAAAGTTTGATTATGAAAAAACTTTTATTCCTGTTTATGACTGTGGCAATGCTGCAAGCAGCAATTGCAGAAACAACACCATTATGGCTGAGATATCCTTCTTTATCTCCTGATGGTAAAACAATTGCCTTTGGCTACAAAGGCGATATCTACAAGGTAGATGCATCCGGCGGCACTGCTGTACCGCTTACTATACACGAAGCGCATGATATGATGCCCGTTTGGAGTAACGACGGTAAATCCATTGCTTTCTCCAGCGACCGTTATGGCAACTTTGATGTATTTGTAATGCCTGCAACAGGTGGAACGCCCTTAAGAGTAACGTATAACAGCGCTGCTGATTATCCTTATGATTTTACAAAAGACGATAAAAAAGTAATTTTTGGAAGCGCAAGAAACGTACAGGCGTCTAACATTCGTTTTTATAGTCCACGGTTATTTCAAAATCTTTATAGTGTAAACTTAACGGGAGGTCGGCCGGTACTGGTCTCGGGGGCAGGCGTTGAAAATGCACATTTTAATAGCAACGGGACTCAGATAGTTTTTCAGGATAGAAAAGGCTATGAAGATCCCTGGCGTAAACATCACACCTCTTCTGTTACCAGAGACATTTGGGTGATGGATGTAAAGACGAATAGATACACTAAGATCAGCGATTTTGAAGGCGAGGATCGTGAACCAACATGGAGCAGCGATGATCAATCGATTTACTACCTGAGCGAAAAGAATGGCAATCAAAATCTTTATAAAAGAAGCGTGCAGTCAAAGACTGATCAACAGCTCACTCAATTTAAAAACAATCCTGTTCGTCATTTAAGTGCAAGTAGAGACAACACAATTTGCTTTACAAACAACGGAGAAATTTTTACATTGAAAGAGGGTAGTGCACCTCGTAAAGTAACTATCAGTATTAACAACGATGGCAGGCAAGGCACTGAAAGAAATGTAGCGGTAAACGGAAACGTGGTTGAATTTTCATTATCACCTAATGGAAAGGAAATAGCTTTTGTAACCCGCGGTGAAATTTTTGTAACCAGCGTAGAAGGTGGATTAACGAAGCGGATAACAAATACGCCGCAACAAGAGCGAATGATAGAATGGGCACCAAACGACCGCACGTTATATTATTCAGCTGAAAGAAATGATAGCTGGGATATTTATAAAACTACCATCGGCCGCAGTGAAGAGCCGTATTTCTATGCGTCCACCGTACTGAAGGGAGAGCCTGTATTAGCAAATAAAGCAGAGGAGTTTCTTCCTAAAATTTCACCTGACGGGAAAGAGATTGCATACCTGGAAAATCGAAATATTTTAAAGGTTTACAATACTGCAACTAAGCAAACAAGAACAATAATACCTAAAGGTCGAAACTATAGCTATCGGGATGGAGACATCAACTTTGCATGGAGCCCGGATGGAAAATGGCTCTTATCTAACGATGAATATTTCGGTTTTGGAAGTGGACATGCAGGGTTAGTAAAAGCAGATGGAACAGGAGAAATCCTTCATCCAGTAAACAGTGGCTTTGGTGAAAGCAATCCTAAATGGGCGATGGATGGAAGAGTGATGACCTGGGTTAATGGACGGGAAGGTCGTAAGTCAGTTGCTTTTCAAGGAAGCCGTGAACTTGATATTTATGGCGTGTTTTTCGACCAGGAGACCTACGACCGATTTAACTTAACGAAAGAAGAATTTGCGCTTTTAAAAGAGAAAGAAGACAAAGAGAAGAATAATAAAAAATTAGCGGGTCTCGACACCACCAAACCCACCGCAGCAACCGTTAAAAAAATAGCAGCAAAAAGAGATTCAGCTATAAAAGCATGGGGACCAAATTTTGAAAATCTTGATGACAGGAAGATGCGTTTCACAATCAATAGTGCTTCAATTAGTGATTATGCTATTAATCCTGATGGTAGCAAAATTTACTACCTGGCGTCCTTTGAAAAAGGATATGACCTTTGGGTAACAGAACCACGAACAAGGGAAACAAAAATACTTGCAAAGCTTGGCGGCACGCCAAGTGGAATAGAGATGAGTAAAGACGGTAAGACAGTATATGTAACTAACAATGGCAGCTTAATAAAGGTGGACGAAGCAGGTAAGCAAACACCTATACGTATTACCAGTGAAATGGTGGTAGATGCTGCGGCTGAAAGAGAATACATCTTCAACCATGCATGGAGGCAGGTGAAAGAAAAGTTCTATGATCCTAAACTACATGGGCTTGATTGGGAAATGTATAAGGAAAATTACGCTCAATTTCTCCCTCATGTTTCAAACAACTACGATTTTCAGGAATTGATGAGCGAGATACTTGGCGAATTAAATGGTTCCCATACAGGTGGAAGATATTCGCCTGTAAACCCTGCTGCTGACATAACTGCCACTTTAGGATTGTTATATGATGAGACCTACACCGGCAATGGCTTAAAAGTAACAGAAGTGATTGCAGGCGGTCCGGTTGATAAAGCTGCAAGCAAAATAAAAGCCGGTTTTATAATAGAGAAGATCGATGGAAACCCGATAGGAGACGATGCAGATTGGTCGCTTTTACTAAACAGGAAAGTAAATAAAAATACTTTGTTGACAGCCTATGATCCAAAGACAAATACCCGGATAGACCAATTGGTAAAACCTATCAGCTTTGGAGATGAAAGTGCATTGATGTATAGACGTTGGGTAAACAAAATGCGCCAGATGACAGATAGACTTAGCGGTGGCAAAGTTGGTTATGTACATGTACAATCCATGAACGACGGTAGCTACCGTTCTGTTGTTGATGAAGTAATGGGAAAAAATGCAGAAAAGCAAGCGCTTATCGTAGACACAAGGTTTAATGGCGGCGGTTGGTTACATAACGACTTGAATACTTTTTTAAGCGGCATTACTTATATGCAATTTGCACCTCAAGGAAATCTTATAAAAAGTACGGAGCCTATGGATCGCTGGCAACGCCCCAGTTGTGTATTAATGAGTGAAGGTAATTATAGCGACGCATTCATATTTCCTTACATCTACAAAGCTGCTAACATAGGTAAAACTATTGGTATGCCAGTGCCAGGTACCGGTACAGCAGTTTGGTGGGAAACACAAATTGACCCTACTATAGTTTTTGGTATTCCCATGATCGCAACTATTGGAAAAGAAAACAGACCAACAGAAAACCTGCAGCTCGAGCCGGATATAAAAGTTCCTTTAGCTTATGAAGATCTGTTTAACGGCAAAGACACACAACTTGAAGCTGCCGTAAAAGAAATGCTGAAAGAAATAAGTACAAAGAAAGGTCGCAACGTTACAGCAAGCAGTAAAGAGTAATGCTTTAGTACTTAGAAACAGTAGTATCAATTGTGCACATAAAAAAAGAGGCTAATGCTACGGCTCTCTTTTTTTAAGCAATACGTCTTTGTAACAACTGCTGTTTCGCTTACGCTACTCGCCAACTAAAAAATACCAATTAGGGGAGCCGCCTGGCTCCTTTTTTTGTTTCAAAAACCTGTTTTTAACCGGACAGCAGTCACTCATAACTTTTAACTATTCATCACGTCTCATCACTCATAATCCCATAACTCATCTCTCCTCAACGTCAATAGTGCGTATGATTTGCCACCGAATTCTTCAAATACATCAAATCTTTTTTCAGGTCTTTATTCGTATGCTTTGCAGTTTTGCTGCCATATACCCTAAGCACTCCCCTGCCAAGGGTAATCACTTCTTCAGCGCCGCGGCCGGTAAAGTCAAACATGTGAAAAACCGGGTCGGGAAAGTATAGTTCCCCTGTACCCCTGTCGTTGATCCTGAATTTATACCAGAAGAGCTGGTCTTTTCCGTCACCCTTCCAATTACCTTTTACAAAATCAGGGTTACCGTTTATGGGGTTACCGGGCCATTTCAACAATTTTTTCCCGGTATTATCAAACCAGTACAACTGGCTGGAGAGGTAAGGTTCATTGACCTGTCGGTTGCCGTAGGTACGGCCACCCACTACCACTTGTGGGCCGCGTGCATTTTTAAGAAAATTGCCCACTTGTATCTGCTGGCTATGCTCCGCAACATTTTGCCAGATGATCTTGCCGGTCATGGCCTCGTATACAAAAACGCCCGTTTCGCTGTTCGAAGTCACGATGTCAGTTTTGCCATCACCATTAACGTCTCCGAATTTATAACTGTCGGCATGGTCGTGGTTGTCGGGAAGCAGGTCGAACCGGTTCCAGACCTCTTTACCTTTGGCATCCAACAAAAGGGAACCAACCAACACTTCATCCACGCCATCTTTGTTTAAATCGACGGGATAGATATAATGTCCAAGGTTATCTTTTTTCCTGTTCACCGTATGTTGCCACAGCGGCTTCAGGCCGGCATCAAAAGCGTTTATGTTCATCGTGCCACCCATATCGGTAAACACAGCCAGTTCATTTGGCGAACCGGGTGTAAGCTTTGCAATGGCCAACCGGAAATTGTTATAAACGTGCGGCAGTGGTTTTGTTGGCCATGCTGTTTGTTTTTTGACGTTGCCGGTAGCACCATCTGCTATTACCAGCCATTCTTTGCCGTCGATAAATCGCCAGTGAGCAACCTCTGCTTTGCCATCCCGATCAAAGTCCCAAACTACTCCCGGCGCCTCAAATTCGGAGCGTTCCCGCGTATATTCTTCCGGAGCCTTCCAGCTCCACAACTCCTTTCCGGCATGGTCGAAGACGTGAGCCGAAAAGTTGCGTTCCAACACCATAAAGTCGGTTTTACCATCACCATTTACGTCTCCAAACTTCACGGCATTTGATAACGGAATCCGGTATTCCCTGATAAGCTGAACATCTGCATTGAGCTGATAGGGTACGATATCATTTTCGTTAAACTGGTTGTTTTTTGTAAGCACCAACACGTCGAATACTGATCCCGGATCTATACGCGTGATTTTTACATTGGCTTGTCCTTTTTTGAGGTTGAAAGCGCCGGCATTTGTCCAGCTCTTGCTTCCCTTTCCAAACGAAGAGTCGGTTACCTTATCATCGATGGCCACTTTAAATGAGCTGCCGCGTTCGCCCCTGCTCCTTACAAACAGGTTATACGTTCCATCCTCCGGCACCATTACGGTGGTCATCAGGTTTGTCTCGGATTTCAGTACGATACCCGTGTTATTAAAAAGCCACTCGTCAGAAGGACCGGCATCGGTGATCGTATTACCTTTTGGAATTTCTTCCAGGAAATCGGAGGCGGGTATAATAACGGTGCTCTTTGATGGCATACCAGCAGGTTGTGCGGTGGCTTTGGTTACTGCGCAGAGCAGTAACAGCAATAACCAATAGTTCTTTGTGTATATCATAGCAACAGATGATGTTTATGCAAATTGTCGTGCGTGCGGGCACGTATTACTGATCACTTATGGTAGGTCCAGTTTAAATTGTCGGTACGGAACGGAACCGCCGGCAATCCGGCCCCGTTTACGAGGTTTGGCATTGCCGTTTCCTGCCATGCAAAGCGCACTGCTTTCGGCCTTTTTTTACCAGCAGCCGACACGATAACTTTGTTGCGATTGATCACCGCATTAGCCGGCTGAAACACGCCGTCATTTCCAGCGATGGTGAACCAGCTTAGCGACTTACCATCAACGGCCCTTAAGCCATCTGCATTTTTAAACGATAAGATTGCCCTTCCTTTTTTCCGTTTCATTTTTGCAAACACCGGCCCGCTGCTAACCACGTTCAATTTATAGTCGTTTGCAAGCGCTACCAAAGCCAGGCGCCTTCCTACCTCCCATTTATACGAAGGGTGAATGTCGGAAGGATCGTCGACGAGATCGGTAACCACTATGGAACGGCTCAATGGAATCTTTTCAGATTGCACCTGCGCTTCCCAAAATTCGGGAAGTGTTTCGGGCGTGTGTTTGATGCGGTCAGGACGTTTGGTATAATAGTATGGTGCGAGCTGCACGGAATAAAACGGAAGATCATCACTGCCCCATTTGTTTCTCCAGGACTCAACCAGCGCCTGCATTTTATCGGCATAACGCATACCGTCATTCATCATACAATTTGACTCGCCCTGGTACCATAAGAAGCCGCGTAATGCAAACGGCGCCAAAGGCGCGATCATGCTGCTGTAATTTCTGCCCGGAACCACACTGTCGATCATAAATGGAGTCTTCTGTGCTTCTACAGCGAAGGCCGGCAGGGCTTTATAGCCTTCAGCCGGGGTCCATGGTTCTATCCGGCTGCCGCCCCACGAAGAATTAATTATTCCTATTGGTACATGAAGCTGTTGGTAAAGATGTTTTGCAAAAAAGAAACCAGCAGCTGAAAACTTCTCGAGGGATTCTCCCGACGCTTCGTTCCAGCCCGTCGTAGTTACATCCGGTGTGCTCAACACCTTTTGTACATTAAAAATACGGATCGAAGGGTAAGCATTTTTGAGTTCAAGTTCGGCGCTGTCGATGCCCCGTGCAGGCTTTGCATATTTACCGCGTTTCATTGGATACTCCATATTGGATTGACCAGAACACAGCCATACTTCGCCGACCAGCAAATTCGAAAGCGTGAGGGTATTTCCGGCTTTGATGGTCATTGCCTGCGGCTGATCATTTGCCTGCACGGGTGCAAGTGTTATTTTCCAATAGCCAGCCGTATCGGCGTTTACCACTTGTTGCTGACCGGCAAAGGAAACCGTAACCTGTTCGCCCGGTGTTGCCCATCCCCACACAGGCAGGGGTTTATCGCGTTGTAATACCATGTTGCTGCCAAGCACTTTTGGTAACCGCAGCTGCGCGGAAAGGGTGAATGGAAGGAGGAGCAGGAGAAGGAGGATGCGCATGTTTTGTTGTTATGTTGAATGTTAAATGTTGAAGGTTGAATTTACAGTGTGCGCCAAGCGTGCTGGGAGATGGGTCATGAGGTAAGAGATAGGTGATGTGTGATGAGTGATGAGATATGGGACGTGACGATGCTGTCATTTCAATTGAAGTAGAAATCTTTTTGGTGTGATGAGTGATGGAATATGATACCATTAAAAGCCATCAATGTTAGTACAGGGACATGAGTTAGGGGCGGTTGGACGTGATGTTTGCTGGTAGTCAGTTGAGGGTACTCGTTGAAAGTAACAATTTCAAGGATTTTTGAACGAAGGTAAATACCCGGTGAATAGCATTGTTGCCGTACAAGGGAGTGACACCCGTCCGACTGCGCAGCGGGCGGGCAACCGGAGCCTCACCCGGGTTCTAATGCTCGTTCCATAAAAAATCATTTATCCATCGCGCTTTGTTTTCCACCTGTAAGTGTTTTTCTCCGCTTCCACTCAACGCCCGACAGCTATTTAACACGTAACATTTAGCATTCAACATAACACAAACGACTCATAACTCTTAACTCTCTTCTCACTCAACATCCAACATAACACAAACGACTCATAACTCTTAACTCATAATTATTGTTGTCCGGTAAAAACCAATAGTTGATGTTTACACGAGTTTAGATATTGATTATCAAGCTCCATGTGTTTCAGAGAGCTATGTAAGCCCCTATGTTTTGAACAATAGTCCTTCATTGTTTTCTTGTTCTCGGCGCATCCTTTTAAGCAATGACTTCTCTGGTGATTTTAAAAAATCCGATAGGTTTATATAAGTCATCAGGTGTAGTCGCACCAGTGATGCCAGATTTGAAAAGGACCATTTTGAACCATGTCTTTTCTGAATAACCTTTAGCACCAGGTCAGCTATCAGTATACACCATATCTGAATTTTTATCGCATTTTCATTGTCACCGAGAAAATACTTCAATGGATAGTTCTGTTTTAGTCTCTTAAAGAGAACTTCTATCTGCCAGCGCTTTTGGTAAGTCCCTGCTACAGTCACTGGTGACATCCTCATATTGTTCGTGAGAAACTGAAGTTCCTTTCCGGACTGCACATCAACGTAAGTGACAAGTCTGGCTTTGACTTTGACACTCGTTTTATGATGATTGTGCCCCAGGATAATCTCCTGATCTTTTATGATCCCTTGCTTTTGATGTGTTTCCTTAACCGGGCGTTCAGCTACAATAGTATAGGATGTTCTTACTCGTAACCTCGTTACCCATGTAATAGACTGATCGGAAAACCGGTTATAGGTTCTGTAATCTTTATACGCTTTATCAAACACTATAATAGAACCTTTTGGCAGACTTACATCCTTCAAAAACTTTGAATCATTAGCTGCAGCTTCGCTCATTCTCACCATGCATGGTACATCCTGATCACTCCTGATAAGGGTATGAACTTTAATACCTCCTTTTCGTTTGCCATCTAACTTGCTTAGACCCGAAGCTCGTAATATCTCCTGAAACAAGCCGATAGTAGTCGAGTCAAAAATATACAGATTTGAACCCTTGCTTTTCTTTGAGCTGTCCGATAAAAAAACCTGCCATTTGCGATAAAACTCAAAATAGATCTCTTCAAAAACTTCAGCGCTACGGCGTTTACCAGCATCTGAGATTGTACTGCGACGAGGAAAGTGCTTCATCCCTATATGAGCCAACCGATTCTCCCAGACAAGCATGCCGGTAGTCAGTTCACGAAGAGAATTGCAGTTGTTGAAAATAGAATACAGCATCGTAAGCAGATGATCATAACTGTTAAAACGCTTGCAATAACGATCTGCCTGGTGCCGGACTGCAATTCCCATGACCACCGACCGCGGTATCAACTGTAAAAGCTGATTAAAGATCGGCTGTCCGGTAAAAAATGTACTTTTGCTCATTGGATATTTTTTTGTGTGGTAACTCAAAAATACCAATAAGGGAGCCGCTCGGCTCCTTTTTTTATATCAAAGAACTAATTTTACCCGGACAGCAGTAGTTCATAACTCTTAACTCATAACTCTCTTTCATCACGCATAACCCCCCATTTAACATTCAACATTTAACATTCAAAATAACCATTCATAACTCTCTTTCAACATAACACCAAACACTCATAATTCATAACTCTTAACTCATAACTCTCTTTCATCACTCATATCTGAAAATGCATTTGCATTTCTCACCTGAATTTGTATTTTACTACAAACCACC
>JASLBT010000140.1 GCA_030146445.1 Segetibacter sp.
ATGGCATCATGATCGGTGGATGGGCCAGTAACAACAAGTTTTCGCTGATGGCGGCTATGCGTGGCGCTTCGCAGATTATCAGCTATGAGCTTGCGATGGGTATTTCGTTGATTGCCCTGCTGATGTGGACTGGCTCATTAAGTATGAAAACCATCGTTGAGCAACAAGTGAACGGCGGGTGGTGGAACGTCGTCTACCAGCCTGTAGGTTTTGTGATTTTCCTGATCTGTTCTTTTGCGGAGTGTAACAGAACACCGTTTGACCTGCCGGAGGCGGAAAATGAGCTGAACTTTGGGTACCACCAGGAGTACTCTTCCATGAAACTGGGTTTTTACCTGTTTGCTGAATACATTAATATGTTTATCAGCAGCGTTATTATGGCTACCTTGTTCTTCGGGGGCTACGATATGCCGTTTGTGAATGAGGCGAATCTATCGCTGAATATGGCGGCACTGTTGGGTGCAGTGGCACTTATGGTTAAAGTAGTCATCTTCATATTCATCTTTATGTGGGTCCGCTGGACGATCCCGCGGTTTAGGTATGACCAGCTGATGCACCTTGGCTGGAAGGTTTTAATACCACTTGCGCTCATCAATATGTTTATTACCGGTGCAGTTATCCTCTGGCGCCAGGGATAAAAAGTTTACTGTAAATACAAGAGGTAACGAGGAACGTGAAGTGACAATCTGGTAGCAGTCGTTATGATCCGGAGACCGGGCTGCTGAATACAGCACCACCAGTACAAGAGTGCGACGCAACGGCTGTTGAACAAAGTGCTACTGCCGGGTCCAAAAAAAACCGATACAATCCCGCAGTGTTTACTTCAGCTTCGGGATTTCTCTTTTTACATTATTAAAATTGGTGGGTTAACTCTAGAAAAATATTTTTGCAACCTTTAAGGCCGGGCGAATCGCAGATTTGCAGGCATATTTTATAACATGCAATCATTAACAAACAGATCAGAACCGGTAGTTCGCAAGCCCATGAACTGGCTTGAAAAATTGTATTTACCGGGCATTCTCAAAGGGATGATGATCACGTTCAGCCATATATTTAAAAAGACGCCGACGATTCGCTATCCTGAGCAAAAGCGTGCTTTTTCGAAAGTGTTTCGGGGTTTACACGTGTTGAACAGGGATGAAGAGGGTAGAGAGCGTTGTACTGCCTGCGGGCTTTGCGCCGTTGCATGCCCTGCAGAGGCGATAACCATGGAAGCAGCCGAACGCCAGAAAGGCGAAGAGCATCTTTATCGTGAAGAGAAATATGCGGCGAAGTACGAAGTAAATATGCTGAGATGTATATTTTGCGGACTTTGCGAAGAGGCCTGTCCGAAAGATGCGGTATACCTGAGTGAAACGTTTGCACCGCCGAACTATGGGCGAAAGGGTTTTATTTACGGTAAAGAAGATTTGTTGATACCAAACCCGATTACAGAGCCTGAAGCATACGCTAAAGCGAAAGGAGCCGACGCTCCGACGACGAAATAAATATTGCCAACCAACTGCTTTCAATGAGTACAACTGTGATTCTGTTCTGGTTCTTATCGGCACTTGCCCTTCTTGGAGCAATGATGGTGCTAATAAGTAAGAACCCGGTTTTTAGTGTTCTATGGCTTATTGTCGTTTTCTTTGCCATTTCCGGCCATTATCTTCTACTAAACGCCCAGTTCCTGGCAATCGTAAACCTGATTGTTTACGCGGGGGCGATCATGGTGTTGTTCCTGTTCGTGATCATGCTTATGAACCTGAACAGCAATACCGAACCACAAAAAAATACGTGGCTTAAAGTTGCCGGTGCGATCGCCGGGGGCAGCTTTATGCTTATTATGATAGATGTGCTTATCGACGCGAAAGATATGCAGACCAAAACTGCCCTGATCAAAGAAGGGAATATCGGACTGATCAAAAATCTTGGTCGTGTACTCTATAGGGAATACCTAATACCTTTTGAAATAACGAGTGTGTTATTTCTAAGCGCAATGGTGGGTGCGGTCGTGATTGGCAAGAAAGGTGAAGTGCCAGACCGGTAGAAAGATCAGCTTACATGCTACTTTGAAAAGCCATCTGCCGTTCGCTTGTTTAGGACGCTTAATGAGTTAGAATGCGATAGTTAGGGCCATTGATGGTTCACCAAATTTCATCATTGTTTCAAAGCTCATCTTTGAAAAATTAAAAACTGCCGTAACACGGACCAGCGAAATGCCGATAGAATATTACATAATGCTTTCAGTGGTGTTGTTTTGCATAGGGGTTGTTGGCGTACTAACCCGGCGTAATGCAATTATCATATTCATGTGTATAGAGTTGATGTTAAACGCAGTGAACCTGATGTTGGTTGCGTTCTCGAAGATGCACCACGGTGCCGAATACATGACCAATCCTGCATCGACCGTGGGCACAGATGCCCAGTTGTTTGTATTTTTTATTATGGTGGTTGCAGCGGCGGAAGTAAGTGTGGGTTTGGCTATCATTGTTATGCTATACAGGAATACACACTCAGTTGATGTGAATTTTTTGAACCGGCTTAAGAACTAACTGTTTCCGCATGCGGGAACGGCTTTGATATAATCTTTAAATCGTCTTTCGGATCTGTTAAAGACTGAAGACCAAAACGTAACCGCTACCGCGGATAAGTGGCATGAGTCAACTCGCTTATTTAATCCCGTTGTTTCCCCTGATCGGTTTTCTGATAAACGGTCTGGGCCGCAACAAATTATCGAAACCGCTCATCAGCCTCATTGGTTGCGGTTCGATACTCGCATCTTTCGTAGTAAGCTTATTGATATTCTTCGAGGTAAAGCAACCGGGCTTTCAGGCGGCGACGGTGCATCTTTTCGACTTTATCAGGGTGTCTGACTTCAATATTCCTTTTGATTTCCAGGTAGACCAGCTTTCTTCATTGTTCCTTTTGATCATAACGGGGGTAGGTTTCCTTATTCATGTGTATTCCTCGGCTTATATGAAGGAAGAGGCAACGGAACATTACGGCAGGTATTTCGCTTATTTGAACCTGTTTGTTTTTTCGATGCTGTTGTTGGTGCTTGGCGCCAACTATGTAATCATGTTCATTGGCTGGGAAGGAGTTGGCTTATGTTCATACCTGCTCATCGGCTACTGGTTTAAAAATAATGAATACAACTATGCGGCACGCAAGGCTTTTGTGATGAACCGGATTGGCGACCTCGGATTTCTGTTGGCCGTGTTCTGGATATTGCAAAAATTTGGAACGAGCACCTACACCGAGGTATTTGCAAATTCAGGCAATTTTAGTACAACTGAAGTTACCGGTATTACCATGTTGTTGTTTGTTGGTGCAATGGGCAAAAGCGCGCAAATACCTCTTTATACCTGGTTGCCCGACGCCATGGCCGGACCAACTCCCGTGTCGGCATTGATCCATGCGGCGACCATGGTTACAGCAGGTATTTATATGATTGTACGAAGCAATGTTTTATACAGCATGGCTCCCGGAACACTGGGTTTTATTGCGATCATTGGTTTAGTTACTGCGCTGCTCGCTGCTACAATCGCCATCAAGCAAAACGACATCAAGAAAGTTCTGGCTTACTCAACGGTAAGCCAGCTTGGATATATGTTTTTGGGCCTTGGGGTTGGTGCCTATACCGGCGCTGTATTTCATGTAATGACCCATGCTTTTTTTAAAGCACTCTTATTTCTTGGAGCCGGCAGTGTTATTCATGCGGTACACAACCAGCAGGATATTCGTTACATGGGTGGTTTAAAGAAGTATATGCCCGTTACACACCTTACCTTCCTGCTGGCTTGCCTGGCGATCTCCGGCATTCCGCCATTTAGCGGCTTCTTTTCAAAGGACGAGATTCTTGCTGCTGCTTATGCCCATAATCCGCTTTTGTGGATCGTTGGGGTTATTACGGCTGCACTCACTGCTTTTTACATGTTCCGGTTGTACGCAATGACCTTCCAGGGAAGTTTCAGGGGCACCGAAGAACAGGCGCATCATTTACATGAAAGCCCGTGGGCAATGACCTTACCGTTGATTGTACTTGCAGTGCTTAGCGTTGTCGGCGGTTTTGTTGGTATTCCCGAAGTTTTCGCACCCAATGCCCATGCACTTGCAAAGTTCCTGTCGCCGGTAATCGTTGCGCCTGCTGAGTCGCACCATCTTACTCATGCTACTGAATACATGTTAATGGGGGTGTCTGTTGGGTTGGCGGCAATTGCCATCTTTTATGCATGGATGCGGTTTAGTAAACATCCGGAGATTGCGGAGTCGACGGGAGCGGGTAAAGTGCTCGCCAACAAATGGTATATCGATGAACTGTATGATGCCGCGGTTGCGCGTCCCCTGGTAGCATGTGCAGGGTTCCTGAACAGGTTTGTTGAAAAAAGCGGGA
>JASLBT010000148.1 GCA_030146445.1 Segetibacter sp.
CAATAGGAATCCTTTGGTTGGGTCCAAAAAGAAAGTTCTTCACTAAACCACATTGCTCCATGAATCGATTGCTCATTATCTAAATAGGTTTGGGTCGACATGATCTCCTGCAATTGAGGGCAATGATTAACCGGTACATGCATCCTTAATTGCGCAAGGTTGTTGCCGGTAAACTGCTAATTAACCGCTGTCAGCTCCTGCGAAGGTGTGATCGCTTTGTAAATCGCTTCATGAATATTTGATCGCACATTCATTTTGATCAGCCTGTTCATGTCGCCGTTCGGAGCTACCCTATTAGAGAGAAAGATATAGATCAGGTCCGCTGCAGGATCAACCCAAACACCAATACCCGTGTAGCCGGTGTGGCCGAAGGTAGCGGATGAGGCGCTTCTTGTTGGGTATGGATTTTTTCGGCGGGCATTATCTTTTTCAGGCTTGTCGAAGCCAAGCCCCCTTCTGCTGATACTGCTATGGTAAGCAGTAAAGTAGTCAACCGTTTCTTTTTTGAAGAATCTAATGCCATTGAGTTCGCCACCATTCAGGAGCATCTGGTACAATTGCACGAGGTCATAGGCGTTGCTGAAAAGGCCCGCGTGGCCCGCCACGCCGCCGAACATAGCCGCTCCCTGGTCGTGAACGTCACCTCTTAATTGTTGTTTACGGAACTCCGTATCCATCTCCGTGGGAACAATCTCGTCTTTGGAAAAATGTTCTAGTGGTTTAAACGCTGTCGTCGTCATGTTTAACGGGAGATAAAACGTTTGCCGCACATATTCTTCAAGCTTTTGACCACTGACCGCTTCCACTACTTTACCAAGAAAGATAAAGTCGTTGTCGCTGTAAACATATTCGTTCGGACGACCCAGCGGGCTCCTAAGTATCCTTTGTAGAAGTGTATCCTCGTACGCCCTGTTCAAATAAAGGTTCTCAGCTACCCGGGTAGGAAACTGTTCGTCACGCGTACTGGAATAGATCCCTGGAAAATAGCGCCCTTGTGCATCAAAAGTTGAACGATAAAAAGGGATATAAGAAACAAGTCCACCCTGGTGCAACAAAAGATTTTCAATCGTTATCCTTTCTTTGTTTGACCCCTTTACCCACGGTAAATAGTCGCCGAGGGTTTTCTTTAGATCCAGCTTGCCTTCTTCGTAAAGCTTCATCACTGACACCGTCGTGGCCGAGGTTTTCGTCACGGAGGCAAGGTCGTAAATGGCGTCGCGATCCAGTACTTCGGTGCTATCGTAATTGGTATAGCCAAATGCTTTGAGAAAGCCCACCTTGCCTTTACGTGCTACCAGCACCACGCAGCCTGGTGTAGCGCGCTGACGGACTGCATCGAGCGCCAGTGAGTCTATTGGTTTCAGCGCCTCAGGATCAAGCCCTATTGAATCGGGAGCAACTTCAGGAAAGTAATCATTCATCTGAATTCCGGTGCCAAACTGAAGATTAGGGGAAACAGTCACGGGTAGTTTTCCTTTGGCGGTTATCTTACCGGCAAGCAAATCAGCAGCCGCATGTTGAGTGATCTCATCATCCTCGTAACACGCCACCAGGTTTGGGGCATTGCTAAAGTTTTTTATCGCATAAGGATTACCGAAAGCCAAGGTAACTGATGGCACTTCCGCCTGCAGCCGGTTTATGAAATTAAGCGCAGAAAAACTCAATGCAAAGTTTGATGCCGGCCGGCGGCTATAAGCGTGCATGCCAATGACCACGGCATTGTATTTATCTTTCATTACTTCAGTCAGCATGGGTACCGTTCCAAGATCCTTTTTGTAATCAAACAGATATACATCAGCATTATGGTCGCTTTGAAGCCGTTTGGCAAATGCGTTTGGCTCATTAATGCCTACACCGATGTAGGCGATCCGTTTCTTTTTACTTATTGGCATCAGACCTTTGTCGCGGTGCTGCAACAGGGTAAGCGCATTTGCTGACAAAAGACCGTTTATCTTGTTGGTTTGCTCGTTTAGAGCAGCTGTTATCCCGTTTGTGTCTATTGGCGCAAGCCGGCTTAGGCCAAGGTTGTATTTTGCCAGTAAGACTTTCTTAACCCGGTTATCAATATCATCCTGTTTCAGCCTGCCTTGCTTTATCGCCGTCGTTATCTTTTCAATGCTTGCGGGCACATCGCCCGGAAGGCATAACATATCGTTGCCTGCAATAAGCGATTGTACAGATGCTTCCCCCGACGGGTAAAATTTCGTGACTCCTTTCATCTCAAGTGCATCAGTAAAAGTTAACCCCTTATATCCAAGCTCGTTTCTGAGTAAGCCGGTCACATTTTTATAGGATAGAGACGTTGCCTGGTTTTCGGTGCTGTCGATTGCCGGGATGTACAAGTGTGCAATCATTACACTGCCAACACCTGCCTTGAATATCTCCCGGAACGGATAAAGTTCCAGTGAGTCGAGTTGTGCCCTGTTCTTGTTGATTACGGGCAGGTCAAAATGGCTGTCGACATCAACATCTCCGTGCCCAGGAAAGTGTTTCGCACAAGCCATCACGCCAACATCCTGCATTCCCCTCATGTATTCGATACCATATAAGGCAACTTTGTATTTATTCTCTCCAAAGCTCCTGTCGTTGATCACTGGATTGTTGGGGTTGTTGTTCACGTCTACGTCGGGTGCAAAATTTACATGAATGCCGAGTCGTTTGCATTGTTCACCAACCGCTTTTCCAAACTGGTATACAAGGGCAGCGTCAGGCACTGCACCGATCATCAGTTGACGTGGAAAATTGATGACGCTATCCAGGCGCATACCCACGCCCCATTCGCCGTCGATGCTGATCATAAGCGGTGTTTTGGCAATCTCCTGGTAATAGTTGGTCAGGGTT
>JASLBT010000149.1 GCA_030146445.1 Segetibacter sp.
ATTATAAAATGCCGTTGACAGGGATTTGGCAGGATTGATTATCTGAACGAAAAAAACTATGTAAGTAATAAAGCTATCAGGTTCCAGGACATTGCCATCTAATACCAGGCGGCCGCCGAACCAAAGAACCGCCGAAAGCACTAGAACCCCCAAAAACTCAGACATTGGAGACGCAAGATCTCTTCGGAACATCATTTTGTTTTTGAGGTTGGTTAGTGACGTGTTCGTGGTGAAAAACTTTTCCTGCAGGATCTTTTCGGCATTGAAGGCTTTGATGACACGCAAGCCGCCAAGTGTTTCATCAACAATAGACATTAGCGTGCCTGTTTGCTCCTGCGCCGAAGTAGACTGCTTCTTCAGTGATCTTCCCGCCCTCCCGATTATAAATCCGGTAATCGGAAGGAGAACCAACAGGAACAATGAGAGCGCGGGACTTAAAAAAATCAAAGCGGTAAGGATGATAATGATAGTAAGTGGTTCGCGGATCACACCTTCCAGGGTTCCCATCACACTCCATTCAATCTCGTTCGCGTCATTGCTCATACGGCTTATGATGTCACCCTTTCGTTGTTCCGTGAAATAGCCTATCGGCAACTGAATTATCTTCGCGTAGAGATCTTCTCTCAATCGTTTCATAACGATGTTCCGCATTGGTGCAAGCACCCGGTACGAAAGATATATAAACACATTCTTGAAAAAGACGGACACAATGATCATCAGACAGATTGCGCCAAGCGCATAGGTTTCACTGTGTTCGCGTATCAATGTGCTGATTGTGTACTTGATAGAATCCTGCAGGCCCGCGCTGGACCAGCTCCATTCGGGCCGTGAATCAAGCAACTTTTCTTTCCCAAATAGCAATTGTAGAAAAGGTGCCAGCAACGCCAGTGACGCCAGCGAAAACAATACTGATAGAAGAGTAAATAACACATACAACACAACACCACCGGTCTGGTCCTTTAAGTATTTTAGAATTGTTGCGAAATGCTTCATGTGCTAGTATTCGTCAGTATTTAAGTGGCGCAAAGGTAGTATGAATTATGTTGAATGCCGAGTTGATGAATGTTAGGCGATTCGATGGAAGTACTGATGGTAAGTATAGTCCATCAGCATCTCTGTTCGTCGCCTATACGGTGCCTAACAATCGACAGTAAGCATGCCCATATTCATTAACTTTGCCCCCATAACTGAAGTTTATGCAAGAAGGGAAAAGACAAAAACAGGTCGCAGGATTACTGCATGAAGAGTTAAGCGATATTTTTCAGCGGATGGGTCTTTCCATCGTGGATGGAACTATGATCTCTATTTCTTCCGTAAAAGTAACGCCGGACCTGTTGGAAGCAAGAATATACCTCAGCCTGTTTCAGGCTAAAGACAGTGGTGCCATGTTAAAGAAGGTTGAAGATAAAAGCTGGGAGATAAAGAAAGAGCTTGCTGCAAGAGTTGGCAAACAATTACGCCGCATGCCCGAGATGAAGTTTTTTCTTGATGACACCCTTGATCACGTATTTAAAATGGAAGAGATTTTTAAAAAGATCAATGATGATGATAACGGTAAGCCTGCTGAAGGGTAGGTGGATATTAAGGGGATGATCGTATCAATATAGTAACGGATAAAATGTGGTAATTGAATTTTCTGTTTGCATGGCGCTACTTTAAAGCTAAGAAGTCTACTAATGCGATTAATGTTATAGCATGGGTAAGTATGATTGCCATCATCGTAATTACTGCAGCATTCATTGTGTTATTAAGTGTGTTCAATGGATTTGAGGGACTCGTGAAGTCGTTGTATTCTACCTTTTATACGGATATCCGGGTTGTTCCAACCGAAGGACGAAGGATAACGGTAACGCCGTCTCAGCTTCAACAGATGAAGGCGATACCTGGTCTGCAGAATTACTCGCTGGTGGTTGAAGAAAAAGCTTTACTTCAGAATGGCGATGTTCAAACCATCGTTTATTTAAAAGGAGTTGATGAAAGCTATTCAAAGATAACGGAGGTGCCATCTAAAATGGTCCGGGGTGAATTCAACCTGGGAACGCAGGAAGATCCGTCGATCGTGCTGGGCAGTGGAATAGAAAGTGCTTTGTCTGTTCAGTCAGACAGAAGTATCTACCCCATCACTGCATACCTTTTTAAGCCGGGAGTCAGTGTTAATGTCGTGGATCCCATACAAGCGTTCTCCGTGGAAAATCTCAGCCCCGCAGGTTCCTTTTTCATTCAACAGGACATCGACAATAAGTATGCTCTTACCAATGTGTATTTTATGAAATATATGTTGGGGATGAAGGAGAATGAGTTTGGTTCAGTGGAAATCAAGCTCAGCTCGGAGGAAGAGGAAGCTTCAGTGAAGAAAAAACTCGAGAACTTGTTCGGTCCGGCATATACGGTGGAAACCCGGTATGAACAGAATAAGAGCTTGTACAGCGTAATGAGGCTGGAAAAATGGGCTATTTATGGAATCCTCACCCTAATGCTGGTAGTTGCAGCATTTACTATGGTGGGCGCACTCACAATGCTGGTTCTGGAGAAACAGAAAGACATCCAGGTTCTGAAAGCTATGGGTGCCCCCGACGAAATGGTTCAAAAGATCTTTTTGAGTGAAGGACTTCTTCTCGCAGGAATCGGCACTGCAACCGGATTGCTTCTGGCAATAGGTATCTGCTGGGCTCAGGTACAATTTAAATTAGTATCTATACAGGGCGGTACGTTTTTGATTGATTACTATCCGGTGCAGATGGTTGCCGGTGATTTTGTATTGGTGGTTTGTACAGTGCTGCTGATCGCTATAGGAGCATCGTGGTTCCCGTCCAGAAAGGCCGCTCTTCAACCAGTTGAGCTAAGAACATGATTTTCAATAAATGGCGTCACGTATAGTTGCAATCGCGATTGAAAGATTACTCATCGAACCGGAGTTGCTGAGAAGGTACAGCGGCACAGAACTCCAAAATTAAAATCCAGCTATAGGGTCTAATAGTCACCCAATGTTTCCGGCACCTGCTCCAGTGCCTTTTTCAATTGTTCGTCATTGGGAGCTACTCCGTGCCAGTTGTGATCATTCTCCATGAAGTTGATTCCCTTGCCCATGATGGTCCTCATCATAATGGCAACGGGCTTGCCCTTCCCGGTTCTCGACTTTGCTTCTTCCAGTCCGGCGACAACCGCATCCATATCATTTCCGTCCATTTCCATCGTGTCCCATCCAAACGCCTGGAATTTTGCAGCCAGGTTGCCCATGCTCATCACCTTTTCGGTTGGACCATCAATTTGCTGACCGTTCAGGTCGACGGTAGAAATCAGGTTATCCACCTTGTGGTGCGCAGCGAACAAGGCTGCCTCCCAGTTCTGGCCTTCCTGAAGTTCGCCATCCCCGTGAAGGGAAAATACGAGGTTCGATTCGCCGTTCAGCTTTTTTGCAAGGGCTGCACCGAGTGCAACACTCATTCCCTGACCCAGGGACCCGGAGGCAACACGAACACCCGGAAGATGCTCATGTGTTGTGGGATGGCCTTGCAACCTTGAATCAATTTTGCGGAAAGTAGATAATTCCTTTATGTCAAAATAACCGGCTCTGGCCAGTGTTGAGTAAAAAACGGGGGAGATATGACCGTTCGATAAAAAGAAGACATCTTCGTTCGTGCCGTCCATATTGAAGGCCGGATCGTGCTTCATTATCCTGAAATACAGCGCAGTAAAAAAATCTGTGCAACCCAGGGAGCCGCCGGGATGCCCACTTGCGGAACCATGGACCATTCTTACTATATCTCTTCGAATCTGCGAAGCAATCTCTTTTAATTCAGGCATAAAAAGGCGGTTGAAAGGTGGTCGCAAAACTACAGGAATTATATTTGAGCCAAATAATAAGCTCAATTTTTCTTTAAACCGGCCCAATACCCCTATTTGGCCACAATAAACCCCCTGTTAAAAAGTTGTAATTATGGAAACAAAGTTTAATTTGCACCCCGGCCATAATTTATGTTTTGGTTGATCCGTGTAATGAAATTGTTTAGTACCAAATAAGGGCTGATGTTGTTCGATGTTTTACTTTCTATAGTGATTTCTTTTACCATTACACTTCTTGCCATTCCGGCAATAATGACTGTGGCCGAAAGAAAGAAGTTATTTGATATTCCTGATGAACGAAAAATTCACCAGACTCCTATTCCCTCACTTGGTGGCCTGGGAATTTTTGCCGGGTTCGTTCTTTCGTGCCTCGTTGCAATACCTTTTCAGGTGTCTGCCGAATTCCAGTACTTCTTCGCGGCAGCAATAGTTATTTTCTTCCTCGGCCTCAAAGATGATATTCTGGTCATTTCTCCTATAAAGAAGTTTATCGGCCAGGTAGTTGCGGCATTTCTGATCATATATAAAAGTGGGATCCAGATAAAGAGCATGCATGGCTTTATGGGGCTTTACGACTTACCCGAAAGCTTCAGTCTGCTACTTACCTATTTTACGGTTATTGTCATTATTAATTCATTTAACCTCATAGACGGTGTAGACGGTCTGGCGGGAACCCTGGGAGTAATTGCGTGCACCTTATTCGGCTTTTACTTTATGCAGGTCGGGTATTCTTCCTATTC
>JASLBT010000045.1 GCA_030146445.1 Segetibacter sp.
AATGAAACGCAATTAATGTTTGTGGCCAGCTGTCTTGCAATGCTGGTAACCTCTCTTTCATTTGGCATAAGGGGCAACCGGCTTGGCGTTGATTTTCACCATATTTGAAACAGGGTATTGCACCGCCTTCATTTAACCTTGTTATTCGGCATCGCGTAACGGCTCCGTAGAGGCCGCATGTAATGGCTTAGTAGCGGGATATATCCGGATCTTAAAGCCACCAAACTTAACCACTACCACCTCTGGTTTCCAGGTGGGATTGGTATAGGCACGCTCATCGTCTTCCTGTTCGACCGGCTCGGTATCAGCGGCAGGTTCAGGTAGCGACGATGATCATGCCGCCCCAAATCTATGGTTTCCTTTTTCCTGCGAGTGCAACTGCCGGTAACAAAAAGGTACCGCCAGGTGTAAGTACTGCGGGTATGTACAAGGGCGTCGCCTCTCCCCTGTTTATATGTATGTTCGGTACCGCAACACGGGCTGTTCACCGGTCAGTGGATTGACCTGCTGTTGCGGAGTGTTGTGTGTAACCCGATCCTGGTGCTTACGTTAACAACGGCCAATGGGTTCCTGATTGTGGCATTTGCAGGTTTATGCATTGTATATGCGAAAACAAAAAGTTGTTTCCGCATCGCCGGCGTTTAAACCATAAAGTTTGTACCTTTCTTCCATCATTTGCCCTATGCCCCATAATAACTCCCGGCGTAAAGCCTTGAAAAACCTGGCAGCTGGTACAGCTGCTCTTGGTGTACTTCCAATAGCAGGCCTTGCACTTAGCAAGCCGGCATACAACAAATCACCTAACTTGAAAGGAAACGTCAATCACTCGGTTTGTCGCTGGTGTTTCAATAACCTGTCGGTTGATGTACTTTGCCAGGCTGTGAGGAAGATGGGGTTTAGCGCCATTGACCTTGTGGGTACAAAAGACTGGGGTACGTTAAAGAAACACGGCGTTTTTTCAAGCATGTGCAATGGCGCCGAAATAAACCTGGTGAATGGATGGAACGAACCCCGTTACCATAGCACATTGATTAAGAATTACACGGAGCATATTGACCTGGTAGCCAAAGCCGGGTATAAAAATCTGATTTGCTTTAGTGGCAACCGTAACGGCATGGACGATGAAACCGGTCTTAAAAACTGCGTGCAGGGATTGAAGCAGGTGATCGGCCTGGCTGAGAAGAAAGGTATCATCTTACAAATGGAACTGCTAAACAGTAAAGTGAACCACAAAGATTATATGTGTGATAAAACTCCCTGGGGGGTTGAGCTCTGCAAAAGGTTAGGTTCACCAAATTTTAAATTATTGTACGACATCTACCATATGCAGATTGATGAAGGCGATGTGATTAGTACAATTAAAACCTACAATACCTATCTCGGTCATTACCATACTGCAGGCGTTCCCGGCAGGCACGAAATAGATGAAACGCAGGAACTTTATTACCCCGCAATTATTAAGGCTATTGTAGCAACGGGCTTTAAAGGTTACCTGGCACAGGAGTTCATTCCGGCAAAAGCCGACAAGCTGGCTTCCTTAAAGGAAGCTATTCAGATCTGTGATGTTTAATGCCTGCACTTTTGATTGTGCGCGAGATCACCCCTTGTTACAAACACGATTATCAACCAGCAAAATAATAAAACAGCCTTCGTCAACATGAAGGCGGAGGATTAACTCATGGCAGACAATACATACGATGCAATAGTTATCGGCTCAGGTATCAGTGGAGGCTGGGCAGCAAAAGAACTTACAGAGAAGGGCCTGAAGACCATCATGCTCGAACGCGGCCGTAACGTTGAACACGTAAAGGACTATATCAATGCAACCAAAGGTCCCTGGGAATTTCCGCATCATGGTGGACGAACAATAAAAATGATCAATGAATACCCGGTGTTAAAAAGGGATTATCCACTGAGTGAAACCAACCTCGACTTTTGGGTAAACGAAAAAGAGAGCCCCTACATCGAAATAAAAAGGTTCGACTGGTACCGCGGTTACCACGTTGGGGGCCGCTCGCTAACGTGGGGGCGGCAATCGTACCGCTGGAGCGATATTGCTTTTGAGGCCAACGCGAAAGATGGCATAGCCATAGACTGGCCTATCCGGTACAAGGACATTGCCCCATGGTACAGCCACGCAGAAAAGTTTGCCGGCATAGCAGGAAACCGCGAAGGTCTTCCACAACTACCTGATGGGGAGTTCCTGCCTGCAATGGAAATGAACTGCGTTGAAAAGGACCTGGTGGCACGGGTGAACGCCCACTACAAAACGAAACGTATCATTATGGGGCGCACAGCGAATGCTACCACAAACCTTCAGGGACGAACCAGTTGTCAATATCGTAACAAATGTGCACTTGGTTGCCCGTTTGGTTCTTATTTCAGTACACAATCATCTACGCTGCCGGCAGCCATGGCCACGGGTAACCTGACTTTGCGACCCTGGTCGATTGTGAAAGAGATCATCTACGACAAAGACACCAAAAAGGCAAAGGGAGTAAGGATTGTTGATGCCGAAAATAACCAGACTTACGACTACTTCGCAAAAATCGTATTTGTGAATGCTTCTGCACTGAACTCCACCTGGGTACTTATGAATTCAGCAACGGATATATGGCCAGGTGGACTTGGAAGTGCAAGCGGCGAACTCGGCCACAACCTCATGGATCACCATTTCAGGTGTGGCGCCCGGGGAACTGCAGAGGGCTACGATGACAAATACTATTTTGGTC
Source organism: Segetibacter sp. (assembly GCA_030146445.1). Classification (GTDB taxonomy): domain Bacteria; phylum Bacteroidota; class Bacteroidia; order Chitinophagales; family Chitinophagaceae; genus Segetibacter. The sequence goes on from JASLBT010000045.1 coordinate 2,733, forward strand.
GCAGGCCAACCGGCCCATACATCCCGCAATTCAGAAATGTGCTCGGTGATAAACGGGATTACCTCCGCGGTTTTGGTTACCAGGGCGGCGCAAGCCGGGCCGGATGGAACCGCGAGATTGCAGAGATGAACATTGGCGGTGAGTTGAAGGATGCGCTTTCTGAACCGGGAAACTGGTCGATAGGCTTCACCGCTTTTGGAGAGATATTACCCTACCATGAGAACAAGGTTAACCTTGATAAAAGTACCAAAGACAAATGGGGCCTGCCCGTACTTGCTATCGATGCTGAGATTAAAGAAAATGAGCTGAAGATGCGTAAAGACATGATGAACGACGCAAAAGAAATGCTGGAGATCGGCGGTATGAAGGACGTGAAGACATTTGACTCGGGCTACGGTATGGGCCAGGGTATTCATGAAATGGGTACCGCACGTATGGGTAAGGATCCTAAAACATCGGTGCTCAATAAAAACAACCAGGTTTGGGATGCCTTGAACGTATTTGTCACCGACGGAGCTTGTATGACGTCGGCAAACTGCGTGAACCCGTCGCTGACCTATATGGCCCTTACTGCGCGGGCGGTTGACTTTGCGGTAAGTGAACTCAAAAAACAGAACCTGTAAGTTGAGCTCCCATACTGCCTGGATACGTTTTTTAAAATACAATAGCTGTTTAGGGTAGAAGCGATCGCAACTACCGGCTAAACTAAAACCAATAATTGATATGAGCAGACCCGAAGAAAACGCAGATAGTACCAATGCGTCAAGGCGGAACTTTATCAGGAATACTGCCGTTGCTGCGGCAGGTTTTATGATCGTTCCCCGTCATGTTTTGGGAGGGCGCGGCTATACTGCCCCCAGCGATAAGTTGTTAATCGCCGGTATAGGTGCAGGCGGAAAAGGCGAAAGTGACATTGCGAACTTTTACAAAAGCGGCAAAGCTGAAATTGTCGCGCTCTGTGACGTAGATCAGAAACGTTGTGCCAATACGGTAAAAAATTTTCCAAAAGCAACCTTTCATAAAGACTGGCGTGAAATGCTTGAAAAGGCTGGTAAAAGCTTTGACGCTGTATCTGTATCGACTCCCGATCACAATCATGCCGTTGCCACGCTTGCGGCTATGCAACTCGGCAAGCACGTATACGTACAAAAACCGCTGACGCACGATATTTACGAGGCACGTGTACTTACCGATGCTGCAAAGAAGTATAAAGTAGTCACCCAAATGGGGAACCAGGGTGCCTCGGGTGACGGTGTTCGCCAGCTAATGGAGTGGTACGATGCCGGAAAGATCGGTTCGGTGCATACCGTGTATTGCTGGACAGACCGGCCGGTATGGCCTCAGGGAATACCATGGTCGACCCAGAAGGCGGCGGTGCCTGCAACACTCGACTGGGAGCTATGGCAGGGAACCGCACCTCGCAAAGATTATATTGATAAGCTGGTTCCGTTTAACTGGCGTGGTTGGTGGGATTATGGCACCGGTGCTTTAGGGGACATGGGATGTCACCTGATCGAACCAGCCTTCAGAGTGCTCGACCTGCAGTATGCCACAGATGTTCAGGCAAGTGTCGGCAGCGTATATGTAGACGAGTTCAAGAGAGGCTATTTCCCCGAAAGTCTTCCGCCTTCGAGCCACGTAACACTTACGTTCCCCAAAACAAAAAAAACAAAGGGTCCGGTAACGCTACATTGGATGGATGGCGGTATTCAGCCGGAACGCCCGGAGGAACTTGCACCAAATGAGATGTTTGGTGACGGCGGCAACGGAGCATTGTTCGTTGGTACAAAAGGTAAGATGATGTGCAGTACCTATGGGGCAGATGCCCGATTACTTCCACTCAGCCGTACTGCACAAGCAAAAGTAAAACCGAAGTTTGAACGTGTTCCTGGCGGTGCAAACGGGCACTATGCCCAATGGGTGGAAGCTTGCATTGCCGGATATGGCAACAAAGAAGTTAGTTCCCCTTTTTCCATTGGGGGACCGCTTACTGAAGCGTTGCTAATGGCAAACCTCGCCATCAGAGCGTACGACATACGGAAACCTAAAGCAAAAGGAACCGGTTTCGACTATCCTGGCAGGTACTTGAAATTGCTGTGGGATAATGATCATATGCGGGTAACGAATTTCGAAGACGTAAACCAGTTTGTTAAGCGTACTTACCCCGCAGGTTACAGCCTTAACTTATAACAAGTTTCAATTCAGATGTATGAACAGAAGGGAAGCCGTACAACATATCTCTCTATTATTGGGCGGGGCCATCATTGGCGGAAATGCCTTTTTAACGGGTTGTAAATCAGACACCGGTAGTGCTGCCACGTTTAGCGAGGCGGACATCGCATACCTCAACGAAATTGCGGACACAATTTTGCCTGCTACCAGTACCCCCGGGGCAAAAGCGGCAAACGTTGGCCAGTTTATGACAGTGATGGTAAACGACTGCTATGAAGAACCGGACCAGAAGATTTTTCATGAGGGAATGAACAAACTTAACGAGGCCGCGGAAAAGAAGTTTGACAACGAATTCATGAAGTTGAAACCGGAACAACGTCATCAACTCCTGGTTGAACTTGACAACGAACAGAAGCAATATTATAAAACCAGGAAGGCCGATGATCCTGCTCACTATTTCCGGCAGATGAAAGAGCTTACGATGCTGGGGTACTTTACTTCGGAAGTTGGTTGCAAACAAGCCCGCCGCTATGTTGAAACACCCGGCAAATATGAAGGCTGTATCCCATACGCCAAGGGAGATAAGGCGTGGGCACTTTAACCTATAAGAATTCACCATGCAGTACCAGAGACGATCCTTTTTAAAATTAGCCGCTTCCTTCAGTTCAGGCCTGGCGCTGACCGCAATAGCCGGTGAATTTAGCAGCTGCAAAACAGCTGCAAAGGCATCAAGCCAGTCTAAACCGCTGGGTCTGCAACTGTATACCCTCAAAGACGACCTGCCAAAAAACCCAAAAGAGGTTTTACGGCAGGTGGCGTCATACGGCTATACTCAGCTGGAAAGCTTTGAAGGTGGCCAGGGAATTTTCTGGGGCATGAGTAATACAGAATTTAAGAGATATATCGACGGCCTCGGAATGAGTTTAATCTCCAGCCATTGTGACATCAACAAGAACTTTGAGCGTAAAGCCGCAGAGTCGGCCGAGATCGGAATGAAATACCTGATCTCACCGCACATCGGTCCACAAAAAACGATCGATGACTATATGCGATATGCCGACAAGTTCAACCAACTTGGCGAGATTTGCAAAAAAGCTGGTTTACGGTTTGCCTACCACAACCACGATTATTCTTTTAAACCATTCGAGGGCCAAATTCCACAGGACATTTTGATGCAGCAAACGGACAAGGACCTGGTTGATTTCGAAATGGACATTTATTGGGTAGTTACTGCAGGTCAGGACCCCGAACAGTGGTTTACCAGGTACCCCAACCGGTTTACTTTGTGCCACATAAAAGATCGAAAGAAAAATGTTCCTGCAACGGAAGTAGATGCTTCCGTAACAGTGGGTAGCGGAGAGATCAATTTTGCGAAAATCCTGAAGACGGCAAAGCAGCAAGGCATGCAGTATTATATCGTTGAGCAGGAAAGATATGACAACACAACTCCCCTGGCAGCAGCGAAGGATAGTGCGCTCTACATCCGGCAGCACCTGCTTTAACTGCTGACTAGCGGTTTGACTTCCAGGCAATCGCCACAAAGGCTACTTTAGTTTACATGCGGTACATACCCTCTGCTGTACGTAAACTGCAGAATTCGTCGCTTTCGCCTATGCAAATTCTAACTCCACCGCAATCCCGGAAAAAGCGGCCTTGCTTAACCGCTCTTGTAATAAAGTGTTTTTGATCCCTGGAGGAACACTGTCAACATCGTCTGTTCAATCGTCAGCATGTTTCCGTATAGCTTTATTGTAACTGAACATCTAAGTAGCAGGGATCTGCATTATACCTGCAGGTTGCTATTGCTTTAACTTCCGGTTCACGTAACGATAATCCTGTAAATGGCTGTTGATACGCCCGGGTGCGGCTCACTGATTATGTACCATTACAGACGATCATAACTCAACGATCGTGTTAATACTGAAGCCCTAATTTCGCAGGATGGAAAGCACCTTACTGGAGGAAATCAAGCGAGTCCGGTCAATTGCCGAAATAGGCCTGCTGTATTGCAGCAACGACTTCGATCGGGAACGGTATCTTGAATTAAAAGCGATCAGCATGAGGATGATGAGCGCAATTACCGGCAAGCAGGTTGAGACCCTCGAGCTGGCTTTCTCAATAGTCGACGACTATCCAACTGCAAAAGTTGACGTCAGGGCGCTTATTCTCTCCCCCGAAAATAAAATTTTACTGGTTAAGGAAGGCGTTGACCATAAGTGGACACTGCCAGGCGGTTGGGCAGATATCGGCTATACACCAAAGGAGGTCGCAATAAAGGAATGCATGGAAGAAAGCGGGCTGGCTGTGATGCCCACACGACTGCTTGCCATTTTCGACAAACGAATGCATGCCCATCCGCCGCAACCGCATTACGTGTATAAGCTCGTATTTTTATGTGAACCAACATCTTCGACCCTTTCTGCAGGTTTCGATATGCTCGACGTTGAATTTTTTAGTATCGATGAACTTCCGGAACTTTCTACCGACCGCATAGTCGAAAGCCAGCTTCGATTGGTTTACCAAAAAGCAATTGCGTGTGACAACGAAGCCTACTTCGAGTAGGTGGCTGCGCCGTACTCCACTCGATGGTGTTTCGTCGCTATTGCAATAACAACACTAAAACGAATTAATCAAAATGACGGGTATAAAGCGCAATCAAGATAACAGCCTTACAAAAATTAAACAGCCTTCCGCCACGAAAAGAGGTCAACATCATCTTACGAGGGCCCTGGCCGCAGTTATACTTGTGGTAAGTGGGCTGGCATGCGTTAATTCTGCAGCAGCACAAGCAAAAGCAAAAAGAGCGTTGATTTGCTACGAAACCTTTAATAAGGATCTGGATACCTCAAAATGGCAGATTGAAATAGCACCGGTCGGCAGATCATCCGTATATACACAAAAAGGCAGACTTATACTCGACACCAAAGGAGGAGTGACGGTCTGGCTTAAGCAAAGATTGAAAGCCGATATACGGATCGAATATACCAGGACCGTGTTGGTCGACACAGGAACCAACGACCGCCTGTCGGACCTGAATATGTTTTGGATGGCGACTGATCCCCGGAACGGAAAGGCAATCCGAAAAGATGGAGTATTCGAGTCTTACGATTCTTTACAACTGTACTACCTCGGCATCGGCGGGAATAGCAACAGCACTACACGGTTTCGCAAGTATGAAGGCAATGGTCGACGAACGTTGCTTAAAGAATTCAGCGATCCGGCTCATTTGCTGGAGCCAAATAAAAAGTACCGGGTGGTAATTACAGTTAAAGGCAATCGGACCATTGTTAGTGTCAACGGACAGGTTTTCGTAAACCATACGGATGAAAAGATACTGACACACGGCTACTTTGGCTTCCGCTCCACCAAGTCACGTCACGCAATTGACGAATTTAAAGTTTACCAGCTGCGTTGACTTCTGTCGGCTGTTTTTAAGTTTACTGGGAACAAGTTTCACCGGCGGTGCTTCTTCACCCTTTTCGTGTGTTTCTTCGTCCGCCAATCCGCTAATTCGTCATTCGACAACATTCCAATAGGTGATCTACCGCTATGTCAAGCTTTATTCGCCCGTTTTATCGTGGTGCTTCCATTCGCTAATTCGTAGTCCGCCATTTAAGACCAAACCGATCACGGCTTCTTCTTCAATTCACTGGCAAAAAACGGCCATTGTGCATCCGGCACATGCGCTTCCTGCATCATACCCGCCAGCTTTTCGACAACCCCTTTGTTGGTAGCTGAAACATCTTTTTGTTCAGAAGCATCCGATCCAAGGTCGTATAGTTCTATAGGGCTGTTCCCAGATTTTGCATTCAGCTTAACTGCTTTCCAGTTCTGCCACCTGACCGCCTGTTTGCCCGTGCCTTCATGAAACTCCCAGTACAGATATGGATGATGTTTTTTGGGCGGTAACCCTTTCAGCACAGGGAGAATAGAAATACCATCCACTTCCTGGGACGCTGAACCTCCGGCAATCTCTTCCATGGTTGGAAAAATGTCCCAAAATGAAGCCACGTGGTCGGTAACCGCGGGTGTGATCACCCCTTTCCAGGAAGCAATAAAAGGCACCCTTATACCACCTTCATAAAGGTCGCGCTTAATACCTTTCAGGTTTCCACTGCTCTTAAAGAATGCCGGATCTCCGCCGTGCTCTTTGTGCGGACCATTATCACTGCTAAAAATCACCAGGGTATTTTTGTCCATTCCACTCTTCGCCAGCTGGTTCATGATGTCACCGACATACCTGTCGAGTCGCGACACCATTGCAGCAAAAGCGGCATGTGGGTATTCGTCGTAATGATGTGCCTCACCGCCGCTTTTATTCCTGGGAGGCTTCACTGGCGGCTCGTTGAACTGCTTCACGTACCCGTCGTACACACTATCGTGCGGCACCACCACATCGGCATGTGGCAAGGTGTATGGCAGGTAAAGAAAAAACGGGCGACTTTGCTTCCTTGCAAGAAACTCCATGGCTTTTTCCTGGATCAGGTCAGCTGAATATACAGAGTCCTGTTTCAGGTTACCGGCGAGGTTTATTCTTTGATGATTGTGCCAGAGGTGATCGGGGAAGTAGTTATGGGCCAGCGTCTGGCAATTGTACCCATAAAATTCATCAAAGCCCTGCTTTTGGGGGTCTCCGGTGGTAGTGATATATCCCATTCCCCATTTGCCGTACGCAGCAGTGGTATACTGCAGTTGTTGCAGCCGGGACACAAAGGTTTTGGCGTTGGCGGGTAAAGGAAACTGACCTTCGGGTTTCATACCCTTGTTCCCTCTTACGGCGGTATGGCCGGTATGTAGACCCGTGAGCAGGCTTGCCCGTGAAGGCGCACACACGGTAGTGCCCGCATAGAACTGCGTAAACTTTAGTCCGCCTTTCGCCAGCCGATCAATATTTGGCGTCCTCACCTTCGACTGGCCATAACAACCGAGATCGCCGTAGCCAAGGTCATCGGCCAGGATGAAAATAACATTTGGGCGTTCCTGGGCAGCAGCAGACGAGAGTGAAACCGCTAACACCAGCATGCTGGTAAAACGACTGACCAGCTTTTGACAGCGGGTAATAAGAACTGGGTTCAATGCACTTTGTTTTATGGTTTCAATAAATTTTCATTCTGAATGATGCCGTAGAAAACGATCAATCTTCAGTAAAAGTAAATTTCACAAGCCCGGCTTCGCGTTTCTCAATATAAGGCATAATAACGGCAGCTTCAGAAATTGGCTGTAATTGCGTAAGCATGTAGTCATATCTATCGTTCACGCGAACATCTGCTGTTTCCAGCAGGTTGCCGGCGCTGCCGGAAACCAAAAGTAAACCTTTACGATTACCCGTGAAATGTTGGGCTACCAGCAGGTAACTTTTGTTGTTAGCTTTAAACCGCGTAAATCTTCCAGGCTCCAAATTGTACTTTTCCTTGTCATTCGCAAAAAGGCTATCGGAAGCGACCTTTAAGCTCTCATCAAGCAAACTAAACCGCACAGCCGTCGGTACTGCAGGTGCTCCGCGAACCAGGTACCTGTTGCCAGGCGTCACCATCGGTTGTCCGCCACCCGCAATATAGTCGACATAGTTATCGTAGCGGCTACGGTTAACATGAGTAGTGATAACAGGTATTCCGAGCGCTCCGCCATTCATCGGTATCCAATGTGGGGAGGATCCGTTGAGCAATAGAAAGTTGGTATTGGTATTATTCCTGAATTGAGTTTTTAGCGTAACGAGTGGTCGTTTTTCGTGAAGAGACTTGTCGAGTTGGCTGATGAAAACAGTGCGCACCCTGCCACCGTAGTAGCTGTCACGTACCATGGCATACACGGTTACGGCTGAGTCGTCGCGATTATAATTAAATGCAGCCTGCGTATACATATTAGCCAAACTGCTGAAAGTTGTACCGATTACAATTCCAGAGTCGAGGTTCACCTTTAGCATCTCCAGGGCGAAGTTCAGCCCGTTCCGTGAAGACTTAAGCAGCAACATTTCGTGTTTACTGACCACATTCACCTGCTGTAATCGGTCAAGACTCCCAAAACCATAGGAAACGCTTTTTTTCCACGTAACTGAAATGGAAGTATCGACGTGTAATAATGTGCTCGCAACTTTTTCAAGACCTTTGTAGTAGGTATGCGAAACAACACAAAGCTGGGACTCCATTGCAGAAAGTTGGAGGCTGCCGTTCTCCTTAACAAACTCGGCACTAATCACCTTTCGAAACGCATCGGTCATTGACCTCGCATTCCCGTCACGATCGATCTTCCACAGTTCGTGTAAGGCGCTGCCAGGCACATGGGTGTAGAGGTAGTAAAAATTCGAAAACGGCACCACCTTGATCTCTGCGTTTGTAGCTAGCTTAAGAGGCAGCACTTTTTTCGTTGTAAACCGGAGCTGCTGATCGAATACGTAGATCGCCGGCATTTTCTTGAAAGCCAAGCCAAGCAGGTGATGTTGTCCCGAAATATTGGAGACCAGTTGGATTGCATCCGGGAAGTTTACAATTGCCGCCTGCCGGCTGTACTGAATTTTCTGGCTCGCCGCAGGAAGAAACATCACTAACAAAACGCCCACAAAGTAGTTATACAGCTTCCTCATTTCTTGCTGCTTTTGTTAAGCCGGCTTGATCAACCTGAAAATACAATTACTGCTCTCTTTTTCATGTACCATTAACACCGGCAATTAAACCCGTTGTTCGGAACAAAAGTTATTAAGCTGAGCACCCGGCTTTTCACAAACACGGCTCTTTTACTTCACACTATTTCAGTTTATAAACCTCTGTTCCCGCGAGCAAAAAACAGCCAAGGCCATAATCTTCGAAGTCGGGCTTGCTTGTATAACTCACGGGCTGACCATCTTTGGGTTCTTTGCCGGTGCCTTGTACAAAACCGAGAAAACCGTTTGGATGCACGGCATCTTTCGTCATGGCCTTCCACGCTTTTACCACCACAGGGTAATAGGTTTTTTTATCGAAGATCCCTTTGTTAAGCCCCCAGGCAAATCCATAGGTGAACAATGCAGTACCTGTTGTTTCTTTACCCCCGAAGTGGGTGGGGTCGTGTAAGCTTACATTCCAAAACCCATCCTCCCGCTGAAGCGGAATCAGGGCATCTGCCATATTTTTAAAGTCCGTCATGTACTCGTTATAATGCGGGTCATTTTCCGGAAGCAAATCAAGTGTTCTCACCAGAGCAGCGAACACCCAGCCATTACCCCTGCTCCAGTAACAATCTTCTCCGTTGGGTTCTTTATAAGGCGGAACGAAGTCTTTGTCGCGCCACCATAATTTGTCGGCAGGGTTGTACAAACCTTTTCCGCCGTGCTGGTATTTAGAAAAGCTATACAGGTCATACATCTTGCTGTAGTAATTGGTATCGCTATATAGCACACCCAACCTGGTAAAAACGGGCATGGCCATCTGAAGTGCATCTATCCAGTTCCAATCGTCGCTTTTTTCGCTTTTGACCATGAGATCAATAGACGTCTTAATATCTTTTATCCGTTCCGGCTTCTTGTCTATACGGTAAAGATCAATGTAGGTTTGACCGCAAGCCTGGTCATCGGCGTTCCTGGTCGTGGGTGATGATCGAAGACCCCAATTGTGCTTATCACCCCAGCTAACGGCATAATCATAATACTTTCTCTGCGGGTCTATCCCATAAAGTGCCATCAAACCTTCGTAGTACACAGCGCGCGTCCAGATGTTGCTGGGTCGTTCCCTGTTGGTAACGATCGGCTTTCCCGGATCAGGCCAGGTGTTCATAAAGTATTGGTTGGTTAGCCGAAGCGATTTCAAGATTTTTTTTGAAGAAGGTAGGCGTTGAGCGTCAACCTTAATCAGCGATGTTGCTGCAAATAGCAGGAGAAGGAAAAACTTTTTGGAGGTCATTAGCAAGCGAATTTAAGTGCTACTATGTTAAACGATAAAGACAAAGTAATCATCCTGTAGTATCCTGTGAATATAGGAATACCGCCGTAACTGGAAAAGCAGTATTTACTTCTTTTTAGCCCAAGCTCTCCCGGCTATTTCGAAAA
>JASLBT010000055.1 GCA_030146445.1 Segetibacter sp.
CCTTCTATCGACTCAGGACTACCAGGCCGCCAGATACCAAAAGGGCTGATACCGAATTTCACGTACGGTTTCTCTTTTTTGATGGCTCTGTGCAGTCGCCTGATCAGGAGGTTGACGTTGTAACGCCTCCAGTCGCTTTTCGATAACTTACCCCCGCGTTGTTGATAAGCAGCCCAACTGGTGGAGTCAGGGAAATCTTCCCCGAAATTGTAAGATGGATAGGGGTAGAGATAATCATCGAAGTGCACCCCGTCGATATCGTATCCTTTAACGATATCCAAAACTACATTGGTGGTACGGTCCTGTGTTCCTCGTTGTGCGGGATCCATCCAGTAATAGCCCTCCTTTAGTTTGACCACCAGTCCAGGATCAGTTTTAACGATGGACTGTTCACTGATCGCGTTACCATCTTTGTGGTGCGCCCGGTAGGGGTTTAACCATACGTGCAGTTCAAGTCCACGGTCATGGGCAGCTTCGACCCAAAACTCAAGCGGATCGTAAAATGGATCCGGCGCCTGCCCTTGTTTGCCTGTCAAAAAATACGACCATGGTTCGAGGCTACTTTTATAAAAGGCGTCAGCTTGTGGACGTACCTGGAAGATAACGGCATTGAAATGGTGGTCCTTTAGGAAGTCAAGCAAAAAAAGGGCTTCTTTCTGCTGATCGGTGGTGCTTAAACCCGGGCGGGAGGGCCAGTTGATATTTGCGACTGTCGCGATCCACGCTGCCCTGAATTCTGCAACAGGTTTTGGTTTGCGGCTGCCGTGCGCTGTTGGTTGCAATGGATTTGCCTGCGCCCCGGCAAAACAGGATAACCCGCAAAAAAGCACGGGAAGGAGCAATCTTTTTAGCTTCATTACGGGTGTTTTTATGAAGATACATTTAGTTGACAATACCAAAACAAAGGCATACCCGTTGCCGCCTAAGCAATCAACTGAGGAAAAGCATTGATCTTTTTGAACCGGTTTTCTATCGCCTCAACTGCTGGCGTCCCATGAAAAGTACAACTGTTGCAAGAGCGGACTTCTATCGAAACTGGTTTTCGGTAATCCAGCCTTTTTTCAAGTGGTAGATGACACCGCAGGCTACAGGCTTTCAACTAACGATAGTTGGTTTTATGATGAAGACACGTTGCACCAGCATGTTTTACCACGTCTTTGCTTCCCGAATACATGGCATTATAAACAAAGGTTCAAACCTGCCACAGCCTGCCCGTTGTTCATCGATACATCAGCTGGTAGGTTTCAGGCTGAAGAACACTTTACCTTGTAAGCCGGCCAATGACAGAGGCATTGCCCGGAAAAAATGCGTTCAAAATGGACCTGTCTGCCATTTCGAAGTCCCGAAAATCGAAGCCCGGAGCAACCGTGCAGCCAACGAGCGAAAATTGAACTCCCGTTGCCGGCTCCGAGGCAAACCAGGCATTTGCGGGTACAACGTACTGGAAAACTTCACCGGCTTCGGTATTATCGCCCAAACGAATACAGGTATAAGCACCTCCCCTTTCCAATATATGAATGAGCAAACATCCACCTGCGTAAAAGTGCCAGCATTCATCGCTTTTGATCCGGTGGAATGCAGAGAACTGATTTGCGGGTAACAAATAATAAATAGCAGTAGAGCAATTCCGGGGACCGTTAAAGCCTTCCGGGTTCGGGATTATTGCAGCGGACCGGTAACTCTCCCGGTAGTATCCCCCTTCAGGATGCGGTTGTAATTTTAAATGAGTTATGTATTGCTCGTATTCCATTAACGAATTTTTATGTCGCGAGGTAAAAACCAAACCAGGGCATTAATCAATGACCGGTGCCATTCCCGCAAATACCACCTCAATGGTTTATATATTACGATAATTGCCAGAACTTACTAAAGCGGAACAAAACTAAAATTATCGCTTATCATTGCCGGAAAGAACATTGGTCGCATGCAAATAAAAGATGTTGCCGTGGCAACAATCACATGGGCAAGAGATGAAGCAGAAGAAGCGCTGCTCAGGAATTCCCTGACACAGCTCGACTCACTTAATATTCCGGTTTTCATTTGCGACGGCGGCTCACCGCTGGGTTTTATTGAATTCCTTGAAGATCGTGAGAATTTTACCCTGGTAAAGTCGAAAGCAGGGGGACTTTGGGGACAAGTTTTGACCAGCCTTGAGGCGGCTTTTAAGTCCGGAGCAGGATTCATTTTGTACACTGAACCGGATAAGGAGGCTTTTTTCCGCGACTCCCTTCCGGCATTTTTATCGAACGCAATAACCGCCGCGCAACCAGGTGTTGTGTTAGCTGCAAGGTCTGCAAAGGCTTTTTCAACTTTTCCGGAGTTTCAACAAAATACCGAAACAACCATCAATACCTGCTGCAGGGAGATGATCAAACAAGCACTCGACTATACTTATGGGCCTTTTTTGCTGACCCGAAATTTGGTTCCTCACCTCGGCAAGCTTACCAACAATATAGGTTGGGGATGGCGGCCGTATGCTTTTGTGATCGCCCACAAGCTGGGCCTGAATATCACGGCAGAAACGGGTGACTTCGCTTGTCCCGAGTCACAGCGTCTCGACAGTGCCGCGGAGCGTCAGTACCGGATGCGGCAACTTGCGCAGAATATAGAGGGCGTGCTCGAGGCTGCCAATTTCGAGGATAACCTTTGATAGAGGCCCAGCGGAAATGCGGCATGATAATAGGTGATTTTTTTTCACAATAAAATTTAAACCCGCTGTGGGTGGCCCTGATTACATGTTTCCCTC
>JASLBT010000059.1 GCA_030146445.1 Segetibacter sp.
CAGCCAGATTTTTCGCCGAAAAACTGCACAAGAACCGGGTTAAAAAGAGTACTATTATGTTTGCTATTCTTTTGACATAATTAATCACTAAACGAATACATCGGGGCTTTTGGATACCGGCTGTTGCAATCAACCGGCATCAAGATATAGGGAAATGTATGATCACCCGGCCACCCCTGCTATCAAATTCGATGTTCCCCGTAACAATGGTTGCCGGCAGAAAAGCAGGTACCTCATCCTGGTTTTACCGGGATATAAATCATTTTTCAAGTTCAATCGCTGATCTATGAAACACACTTTCACTTCGCTATCAATCCTGTTGTGCTCCATAGCCGCGTATAGTCAGCCGGGGGCACTCGATCCGCTTTATGGAACCGGAGGTAAGGTGCTCACCAACTTTCAAGGACGATCTCAGGATGTCGCTTATGCAATGGCGCTTCAACCCGACGGCAAAGTGGTATTAGCAGGCGCTACTATGGTTAATAACCTGTACAACCATATCGCACTGGCCAGGTATAAGCACAACGGCACGCTTGACTCTTCTTTTGGTGAAAACGGAAAAGTGATAAACGACCTCGGAGGAAATGCGGCGGTACGTTCCCTTGCCGTTCAAACCGATGGCAAGATAATAGCTGCAGGCTACGCACCAGTAGGGGGCGCGAATCGCTTTATAGTAATCAGGTACAACACAGACGGGCGCCCTGACAGCACATTTGATGGCGATGGTAAGGTAGCGTTCGACATATATGTATTCAGGGTCGAGTCTGTTGCGGTTCAGGGTGATGGAAAAATTGTATTCACAGGCATCCGCGGTCATGAAACGAATGGCAACGATGTTATGGTAGTCCGGCTAAATACAAATGGCACACCTGATTCAACCTTTAATGGTACAGGAATCGTGGCCACACATGTGGGATCTCCTTCAAACAACTTTTTTGCAAGTGCACTCGCCATTCAAGCCGATGGGAGGATAGTCGTAGCCGGGCAGAGCGGATCGGGTGGTGTAAGCGACAAGTTTACACTTGCCAGGTATAACAGCAATGGCAGCCTTGATGCGACCTTTAATGGTACCGGCATCGTTGTTTCGGCCATAGGGGGCGGGGATATTGCTCGTGCGATTGCGATACAGGCGGATGGAAAGATTGTAGTTGCGGGCCAAACGTTTAACGGTGTCAACCAGGATTATGCTGTCGCAAGGTATAATCTTGATGGCTCGCTTGACTCCACTTTCGACGGCGATGGCAAGCTCACTACCCCTATCGGGGTTTCAGATGACATTGCAACAGGAATAGCCATTCAGCCCGACGGCAAAGCGTTGGTCTCGGGTTACACCAATGACTATAACAGAACCACCGGGCAAATAACCACTGAGCGTTTTTCAGTGATCAGGTACAATGTTAACGGCAGTCTTGATCTCACCTTTGGAGATGGTGGCAAAGTGACCACACAGGTTAGTACGCAGGTAACGAACAGGGCGTATGGGATCGCCTTGAACTCTAACAGGATTTACGTTGGAGGAACTGCAATTACTTTTAACTTGTCCGACTTTGCAATGGCTGCATACCAAATGAACGGCTCTTCTTTGCCGCTGTCCCTTTTAAACTTTTCTGCTTCACTAATTAATTCTGCCGTTCAATGCGAGTGGCGAACCGCCCGGGAAGTTAACGTTGATCATTTTACGGTCCAACGCAGTTTGGATGGCGCAATGTTCCGGGATGTGGGTCTGGTATCCGCCCGAAATACATCAATTGGCTCTTACGAATTCACCGACACCCTTTCAGCAGCGAGTCGCAGAGCAGCAATACTTTACTTCCGTTTGCAAACAGTGGAAAAGGATGGGAAGGTCACTTACTCACCGGTAGCAGTGATCAACCTTCGACAGAAAGTACTCGTTACCATCTCTCCCAACCCTGCCCGGCAGGTGTTAAGAATAGAAGGCAGGGAGTTACAGCAGGTGCAGCTATTTGACCATGCCGGCAAGTTGGTGCTGCTGAAAGCTCTTGGGGAAAACCAGGTGACAAACATTGGCATAGCGCAGTTGCAAAGAGGGGCATATACGATCGTTGTTACCACGAACAACCGGGAACGGAGTAGCAGGAGAATAGTACTGCAATAAGAAAGTAATTGAAAGAGAGGGCGTGCGATAACCACGAAGCGCATCGGTTCTAAAGGCGCGGTTAAGTTATTCAGATATCTCCTGGCGTTGGAACCATTGCTGTCTTTTTAGATCAGGTTGGCGGTAACAACAATTGAAGGCCGATGTATGGAATTGATCCGGTTTTCCATGAAGTAGCTGAAAAAGTAAATACTTGTCATCTCGTGAATTGACTTCTCGCAATTTTTACTTTTGACTTCTTTTACATTTTGCATTTGCCGCAGCTCACCCTTTGACTGTTTACTTTTGAGTTTTGACTTTAAATCTGACTTTCTTCAGGTACTGTTCTTCCAAATTCCTCAAAGCCGCATCATATCCATTGCGATCGATAAAGGCAGCAGGGTTGTACTTATCTCCTGGTTTATGCTTTTTGTGCAGACCAAACTGGCTGGCATGTGACGAAAGCCAGATATCAAAGTTTAGCTTATTCATGGCAGCGAAGGTGAACGAATAATCCTTTTGGATGCCGGGGTAGGCAGGTATGTCGTCGAAGTTTTTGTCGGTAACGATCGTCGGCATATTGGCGATCAGAACACGGTAGGTCATGCGCTCATCTTTTACATCCAGTAAAAAGCTACACGAGCCTTTTGTATGCCCCGGATGATGAAGCAGCACGATCCTGGTAAGGCCTAACGCAATGGTGTCACGATCATGCAGCAAGCGATCAACTGTAACCGGCGCATAGCTGCTCGTATCTCCACCCAGCGCATAGTCCGACCGGCCACCATCAGCAACAACACCTGCGTCACCTTCATCTACCATCAGTTTAGCACCCGTTGACTTCCTGATCGCTGCCATAGCACCCATATGATCGTAATGGGCCTGCGTGGTCAATAATATTTTCGTATCGCCCCATTTAAATCCCAATGTTTCAATATTGCCTTTGATCATCTCCGCTGAACCCGCCAGGCCCGTATTGATCAGTATGTTGCCCTTTGGTGTAGCGACCAGGTAACACGCCAGGTCGTAGGTGCCGACATAGTACAGGTTACCCGCGATGCGAAATGGCTGGTATGCCTTGGACCACTCGGATGGAATATTTTTGGGCTCAGCTACGATTTGGGCAGTAGTAATAAAGTGGAAAGCAAACATCACCAGTAAAAATCCGGCTATTCTAATCGCAGGTGTGAGCATAAGTGGTAATATGTACGAATATATTAAAATAGTCAGCACTAATCCACTGCACATTCTTCGGCACAGCTAGCATAGACTTTTCAGCACAGCTTGTCCAATAAACTTAAGCGGGGATTAGATGTCCGCGGGGTGCCCCAACCATTTTATGGGCGCCACCTCAGTGCGTGCCACGCTGCAGCCACGGCTACTCCAGGCATCGGACTGTTCGCTATTACTCCGCCGCAGGCTATCCTGCAATGCCTTAAGGGGGGTAGACCTGTTCGATTGGCGTCAGCGAGGCGGGCGCTCCAATCCTATGGCACGATACCCGAAAATGAACTGTCTTCTAACGGCATCGGTGAATTTGGCAGCTTCTATTATCCTATGAATTGCTGTACTTACCTTACAGTTTTTAACCCGAGCAGGTAGTACTCCACTACAAAATACGTATGATCGAAGCCGTTAAATTCTGGAATGAACCGAATAACAAGTCGCACTATGCCTTTGAGATAGATCCTGACTGGAAGATATATGCCAATATGGTGAGATCTGCAGCCCAGGCGGCAAAGGCCGAAAACCCGGGAATTCTAAGGGTACTTGGTGGCATCTCGCCGATTGATCCGGATTTCATCAGGAACCTGCAACGGTACGGCGCATTAGACGACTTAAATGCAGTAGGTGTTCATGGATTTCCATTAGATTGGAACTATTGGCATCTTGATCAATGGCCCGACAAGATTGCCGAAATCGAAGCGGTCACTCATTTGCCTGTATGGGTCACTGAAGTAGGCATCTCCACGTTTGGTGCGGAAGAAGTACAGGAGTTTGGGCTTCGCAGAACCTTCGAATTGTTATCGGGAAGGGTCGACCGTATTCACTGGTACAGCCTCTACGATTTGCCGAAAGCATGGAATGCCGTCGCGCGTAACCGTGAGGCAGAAGGGTCTGCATATTACCGTCACTTTTATATGGGTTTACTTCATGAAGACGGCACACCAAAAAAGGCAACTAAATACTTTTCTGAGTATACACCAGAACTTGGTATTTGCCAGTGGTTCCGCTTCGAAGATCATCGGCTTGATACCGCAGTGGATTGGCTCCGTAAACTAGGGGTTAAACGATTGCGCACGGGGTTGAGCTGGGCACAATGGCTGCAGCCCGGAGCTGAAACCTGGTTTGACCGCATGATGCAGGCGCTCGAAGAATTTGACCTCACGATAACATTCTGCTTTACACCCGACTCGAAAGGCATTCAGCCCCACCACGCCAGCCCGCCACAACACGTTGACGAGTACGCTGAATTCTGTGTTGAGATGATGCGCCGGTATGCGTGATCAGTAGTCGTGAAACAAGGATCACGGCGGGAGATGGTGACCATTGAACATGGCTGGTAGCTATACTCGCAGGCTACCCACTTCGAAAAAGACAAGTTCACTAAATGATAAAACCAGTGTTCCGAACATTCCACGACCTCTTCAGGTCAACAATCAGTTGTTGAAAAAAGCATTCGAAATGAACCACGCTTTTGTTAGCTAAGAACAATCGTTGGTATTGGATCTTACAATCGAAGCATGGAGTCCGTTGCTGATGTGTGGTGTCGCCCCCTGCGGTTTGAGCCCTAAAATAGCACCCTTAAACCAGCTAATCGGCTATGAAGTCATGCATCCGTTAACCAACCGTACCGGATCGTCATATCACAACGTTGACACAAAATTTGATAGGTGTGGTTTAATACGGCTACCTTGGAAAAAATAATTACTATGTCAGGAACAAATAAAAAACAATTTGGTGTATGGATGGATACTCATCATGCAACGGTCGCAGGCAAAGAAGGTGATGGAGAAGGCGAGCTTGTCGTGTTGGGGCATGTGAAGAATTCAGGGGCAGCAGGCAATTCCAATGAAAATGCAGCGAATAATCAGGAAATTACGTTGATCAATAAGTTTTTTAAAGAGATCGTAGGCTTGATGGGAAACGTTGATGAGATACATGTTACCGGAACCGGCCAGGTACAGGAACAATTTATTAAGTTCCTTGCTTCCACACCGCAATATAAAAATGTAAAAGCGAGCGAAAGTACAGCCAAAAAAATGGCAGATGAACAGTTGTTGACTTACATATCAAAGCAACTCAACTAATACCCCTATGATGCTAAGAAAGCCGGATCACCAACGTTCCGGTTTTTTTTATGCACAATTTTCCTGGTACAATAAAAGCTACAACTGCAGATGCTACCTGCTATCCCCACTTATCATAACGATAGCTTTCAGGTAACCACCTTTATGGTTCCGACAGCAGGTTGCCAGGGAAAGATTACTGGAATTGATAATGTGAATAGCGGATTCACGTTCGTCTACAATAGCATTAAACAAAAGAAGTTTTTTAATTTCATTCCTACAAAGTAACCGGGCTGATTTAGAACTCCTAACCTTGTTGCCCTGCTAGAGTTTGAATGGGCCTGGTACTTAGATCGGTTTATAATTCAGCTACCATAAACTACGTGAATAACAACAAAAGCCATATTATGAAGTATAAGGTTTATCTAGAAGGAGACGTACCTGTAGTAAAGGAGGAGGCGGATCCTGCCATCTTCCCCGGTGAAATATTTTCCAGCAATGAAGAACAAAAGATCGTCGTAGACTGGATATACGTAGAAGCGGATAGCGAAGAAGAAGCTATAAGTAAAGCCAGGGAGCTTGCTGATCACCAACCCTAATAAGATTGTTGACCACCCAAATCGGTGGGAAGCGTACTTTTTGTGCGACGGTGTTGTTGTACACCGCCTTGCCTTGCCAGGTTCCCGGATACCATGTAGACAATCACCAGGTCTACTGTCGACCTACACGAGATCTGCCTTGTTTATTCGACTTTCATTAGGGTCTCAACGATATGAAGATCTTTACGGCCTCCTTCATAGGTCAGGATTCTTCCGGCTACCCTGTAAGTGAACACCATCGGCTCAACCAGTAAACTTCCTGTTGTTGCCTGTATAAACTTTTCTATGTATTTATTACCGTCCGTCATGGCCGTACCATGGCCGCTGGTGACTAATGCGGGTGTTTTCTTGCCGTATAATTTAAAGTTAAACGTACTGTCGCCAATCTGTTTGGTCAGGTTGTGCGTTGAACTATCCATTTTGAAAACATTATTGGGAGATGTTATAACGGTAGAAATCATCCGCCATGTGCCCTGGATCTCTTTGCTGGTTTGTGCTTTTGCTGAAGCTGATAACAATACCAGAACTGTTGGTAATAACCTTTTCATGTAGCTGTGCTTGTTGAAACAAATTACTCATTGTCTTGCGGAAATGCAATAGCCACTTCTTTGCCCTGTCATCGTGAATAACGATGCTGCAATCAATCTCGTTTACTTTGGCCTTTGTTGAATTTTAAAAGTCGCTATTAGAAATGTGGTACAAGCCCGCGAACTGTAACCATCCGTAAGGTATTGCCACCCGCGAAGTACTGGGGACAGGCCCGCCAACGATTTGGCAGGGCAAAAGAATCTTCTTAATAAAACGACATCGATAGGGGTAATACAGCTTGACGTTAATTCACCGGCGCCCTTGGTGGGTTTGTTGTCGGTGCCGGCACTGACATAGACCTTCCGTTTACTACGACATTATCGAATTTCAGTCCGGGAAATGCGCTTAACTCAAAATCAGTAGAGGCAAGCTTTACGTCTACATTTTTTAATACAATATTGCTGATCCGGGTGAGTGGGTGTCCGACAATTTTTCCAAACGATCCGCCGGATCCTTTTACATTCGAGATAGTGATGTTCCGTACAATGGACCTCGGCGGAGGCTGGCCTTTTAAATCAAAATATTGTGTCCATGGATCGATCTTAAAGATCACCCCTGTACTGCCATCGAGCGTGATGTTGTTCAGGAACACATTCTCATATTGTTGGGGCGTATCCGGCCGAAGTTTCAATCGCAATACCGTTGGCTTGCGCGTCGTGCAGCGCTCTACGTACACATCGCGAACTATTGTTGCTTCACTACCGAAGGTCACGATCCCTCCGCCGGCTTCAAATACACAATCCTCAATACGAATTCGCTCAACAGGTGGACTCGCCGTGTCCTGTAAAGCAAATGGACCTTTCGTGCCTTTGAGTGCGATGCAGTCGTCGCCAACAGAAAAGAAACACTTTTTGATGGTTACATCCTGGGAACAGTCTACGTCTATTCCATCCGAACTCGGTGCATTATTTGGCTTGGGACCATTCAGCGCGGTAAACCGGCAGCTATCCACCACCACATTTTTGCAGCGATACA
Source organism: Segetibacter sp. (assembly GCA_030146445.1). Classification (GTDB taxonomy): domain Bacteria; phylum Bacteroidota; class Bacteroidia; order Chitinophagales; family Chitinophagaceae; genus Segetibacter. The sequence continues at coordinate 7,548 of JASLBT010000059.1, forward strand.
TATGCAGGTTCCAAAAGCCGGAGTTTTTAAAATGTATGCCCGAAATCTTTACATCTTTGGAGTTTTGCAGGAAAGTCAGCCGGGGGCGCTCCACATTCAGGTTGGTCGTTTTGCTATCGAGGTCACGCCGGGTGTAGAACGCTTTCCAAAAAGGTTCGCCGCTGCCATCGAAGGTGCCCGGCCCCGTGATACGAAGCCCATCTACCTTATCCCCATTGATAAGTGCCGCCGGCCAGGGCTCGAAGTGACCCTCTATCCGGGTAGTTGCTTTTGGATAGTCTTTAATGTTGGTTGATCCCTTCAGTACTGCACCTTGCTGCATTTCGATGTTAACTCCGGGTTTAATGAAAACCGACCCTGTAAGAAAAACCCCTTTGGGTATCACCAGCGTTCCGCCGCTTTTTGCACAGGCATCAATCACTGCCTGGATCTTTTGTGTGTTCAGGGTTTCCCCATCTCCTATCGCTCCGTATTCGGAAATGTTGTAGCGCTTATTTCCGGGCTGAGCAATAACGCCGGTAACCCGGAAAAAGGTCAGGAGCAGCAAAACGATGGCGAGGCTCTTCCGCATGTAGAAAGTATTTGCGGCAATATAAAATGAAATCTTTCGAGCCCGGAAAAATATTGTGCAACGAGCCATGGTTGCAGCTGACAACACCAGCGGTACGGACGCTATAATAAAAGGCACTATTAATCGCGAACACGAGTCTGCTGGAAACCGGAAATTACTAAACAAAATAAGCCCGTTGTCAGGCGGAACATACCGGCCGGTCAACGGGCAAAAAAAAGAAAAGGGTGGAATGCATTCAGCTCTTAGCAGGCTAGTCTTTGCTGGTATCAAATGCGCCTACAGGAAAAACGCCGATTGAGCCGGGCGTATCATTTGATGTTTCCGGAATAGTATCGTTCCGAATTATGTCGTCTTCCAATTCGCTTATCTCATCGGCTTGGCTCATATCTGCGGCTGACTGTGTTGCCTCGCTTTCGGTTGATATGCCAGTGATAGCATCGTTGTCTGTATCGTTTAACCGAGCCAAAGGAGCCGCAGCCAGTTCATCATCGCTTGAAAGCCGAACCGGTGTTTTATCAATATCATTTTCTTCGTTGTGCATGACTTTATTCTTTTAATTAAAAAATGGTGCTGCCATGATACGAGCTAAAAAAATCGTTCCGCTAATTGCATCTGGTGCAAACAGTTAATGGCTTTGAAAATTGTTGCTTCAGAAAATACCTCGTTCACCGGGCAAGAAGACACCGGCGTTTCGAATCACAGTACAAAATGCCGCGTTAGGCTATTTTGGAAACCGCGTCCGGTATTTATTGATTACTACTTAACCAGCAGAAAACCAGACGAGGTTGTTATCCACAGACTCAAACGCTTCATCACCTTACAACCAAAAAAAGGTTCGAATCATTTTAAGCAAAAGTTAAGTGGTTCGAACCTTTTTTTGGTTGTAAGGTGATGAAGCGTTTGAGTCTGTGGATAACAACCT
>JASLBT010000061.1 GCA_030146445.1 Segetibacter sp.
CTGTAGCGCAACTGCCATGAAGGTTTACAGTATTGGTTGGTAAAGTGATCGTTTGATCGGCACCGGTACAAGCAATCGGAGGTTGATTAACAGCAGGGTTGTCTACCAATATCTGTAAGTATCCTTTGCTGATAATCCCCATTATCTGTAACGGATAATTCCAATTGGTAGACTCCTGCCGCTAAAATTCCTACTATTGTTTTTGATGAGTCAGGTCTGGTAATGTTTCATGAAACAGCGCCTGCAATCTTGACCCATTTATAAGAAGTGATAGTACCATCAGAATAGGTTGGAGTAGTGCCATCTACCATCTCCCTATCTGTTGGCAAACCGATAATTGTATCTCTGCCGGCTTGGCAACCGGAGGTTGATTGATGCCTTTACAATTTTCGCAAGACAGTTCTTTCTTGCAGGTATGAAGAAAAATATATCTACTTAACCAATTTAATTTCGGCCACTTGATCCCCTAATTGTTTAGCAAGTATTAAACTCATCTCTACGACAATTTTATAGTGTATGCCTGCATATACACGCGAAATCGCACCCTCTTCCGCCATTTTTGTAAAAGAAGCATATTGCCTCGGAGCGGAACCGTTGAAGGTATACGTATTGTCAGTAACTGGCACATTATCACAAAGTTCCTTTGTTAACACCTGCATGACAGAGCCAAATATATAAGTGAGTGCTGATGGATACTCGGGGTACGGCGGAGTGGGTACCAGCGGTGTCCAGGAAGCATCGATCACTTTGTTTATATAGGTAACCGGGCGAATAATGTTGTATTGATATTTTAACCTCCACGTGTTGATCAAAGCGTCCCTGGTAGCTATAGCTGTTTTAGCATAAACTACAGCAGTTCGTCCAAGGTCTGTTCCTTGTTTTTCCAGTACCTGTGTCACAATGGAGATGAAATGTCCGGGTACAGGATAGCCTCTTCCTGTGCCACCAACATCGGCCCAAAATATGGCGATGGCTTTTTGTTCATCAGTTAAGGGTCTGGAAATTTCATATACTTCTTTCACCATTTTATAGAAATCAGAAGAAGGATCTTCAGAGTAAGCGTACGGAAAGGGAGCAAGCGTTACTGAGGTACTTGACTGCAGGAAGGGCCTTGCTTTGCCAATATATGGACCTACTGCATTGGAGAAAGCAGGGGTTGTTGGCTGCCATGAGCCTGGAAAGACCGGGGGTACATAGCCTGTGTTGGATATATCCAGATTATCCGTGGTTGACCATTCACGTACGGCTGTCGCAACAGAACGTCCGTATTCTTGAGAACGCGTTAGTACATCTTCTGCTGTCACCCTGGCAAATCGTTGGTTGTAAGCCGCTTCCAGGGAGTCAATGCTCGCTTTATTGGCGTCGGTCAGGCCAGCTAAAAATAAGCGCGACATACTGGCTAGAGCAGCGTTTGCACTGGCTGCCCACAAATAAGGTTTTTTCTTTTCTGTTGCAGGCATGGAAGGCATTTGGTGCAGCTTAGTGGAAAGGCTTACAGAGCCATTGATGCCCGGCTGCACAGACTCGTACAGGCCGACACCAATATAACCAAAGTTGCTCATGTTTAGGAGTGCAAACGTGGGCGGGCTAGCGTTGAGTTGTATCCGTAGCATCAGCCTGTACCAGTCGTGCACCACATCTGCGCTTTCCTGGGTTGCTTTTGGTAACGCATCATCTTTTTTGCAACTTGCCGCAAAAAGGAAAAGAGCTATCATCAACAAGCAAGTCGCGTTTGGGCTATGGCTGTTCGAGGGGAGTATCATAATGGATCAATTTGGGTTGAAAGAATAATTTCACTTTGCCGTTGTGGATGAAGTGTGGCTTGCGGGTGTGATGGCTACTGCAGCACTGTCATCTTATTGGTTTTGGTAAACATTTTGTTACCTGATGTTACGGTCACCTTGTAGTAATACATTCCTTTGCTTACGTTTTTGCTGTTAAATTCAATCGTATGTAATCCTGCTTGTTTGTACCCGGATACAGGCATCGCCACTACTTTTCCTGCTAAATCAAACACCTGTAACGACGCAACACCGTTAAAGGGTAGTTCATATCGGATGGTTGTCTTGTTTGTAAACGGATTGGGGTAGTTCATTAGCCTTAGTTGATGACTTACATCGGCCTTTCCCGCGTGTTTTGTTGCTTTTGTAGTCGAAATTGCTGTTGTACAAGCGCCTAAGTAATCGCCATGATTTAAATGTGCCTTTACAGCGTTCGGCGACACACAAATTACTTCTCCCTTATGGCAGAGCATTACTTTATCTCCCTTACTGCCGCACCGTACATCGTTTACAAATACGGTTACCTGGTCGGTGCTGGTACAACCCTTTGCATCTGTGGTAGTGAGTGTATATGTAGTAGTGGTTGTGGGACACACCTGCATGCTTTGGCTATTTGCAGTAACCCCACCACCCGACCAGGCATAGCTGTAGGGCGACACTCCACCATCACCTGTTCCGGTTAGTGTGGTGCAGTTGGAACCATACCCATATACCACCGTCCTGTCCGCCCCAGCATCGGCTATGCTTGCTTCAAAATCATAGATGATTGTATTGCCATTGACACCAATGGTGAATGCATCAGAGTATCCTATAAAGTTGGGTCCAAAAGCGCGGACAGGGATAAGAGGAGCACCCACATTCAACCGAATCCCTCCTCCGAGGGTGCCAGCTGGAGCATTATTGATTATTCTTGCACCAGGATTTTGCTTGAGATACTCAGGAAAACTTATATATCGACCTCCCAACGACGGATTTGTAGACGGCGAGGGACCAAACCACCAAATCCCTTTCAATAAATCCCATGTTTGCCAGGTATTAAGGACGGTAGGTCCCTGGTCAGGCGCAATGCCCGCTACCCAATTGCCTGTTTGATATCTGGGTTCGAAGACAAAATGGTCATCTACTATACCATCCCCGGTCCTATCTAACTGCAAAACAATAAATACGTTATCCGTATTGTTTTCCCTACGTTCAATAAAAGTAGAATAACGTAATTCTGTGAGGGATGATAAGAGAGTGTTATGGTAAGAAAGGTTTCTTACCCTTATGATGTTTATACCGGTAGGGTTATCGTATCTTAAACTTCCATTGCCTAAAGGAGGTTTAGGCGCTGCTGCTGAAAATTCAAGTGTCATCCCGGGCCTAATTTGTTTCTCCCAAACGTTAAGGTTGCAATCAGTAACTGTAATCACTGTTTGAGATAAAAGGGTTGTGGATAAGAAAAGGGTCAGAAGAAAAAACAGTTGCCTTGAAAGCAGTGTCAAATTGATGATCATAAAATTTGTTTTTGAATTTATATTAAGGGAAGCTAAAAGACCAGCTTCCATACCTGATTGGAAGCAGCGCTATTCACGGCGCGGCAGTTGAATAAATAGTATTGTCGACTGAAATAAAAGACGCTCCTTTGATATCAAAAAGCAACACGCCAAACGTTTCCCCATAGTCAAAAAAGCTTGTCTCCCAACCATTATTTTTATCCTTACAAAATAGGATGGTTCTTCACGCTTTTTCTCACATTTCGGCAAACATCTTTGGAGCACATCCATACGGCGGACTCGTTCATACATACACCGTTGGTCGTCGACGAACGGTGTATGTATTGGAATGACTAACGTCTACTTTTTTCGGTGGAAGAGAATTCTGACAGAGCGGATTCATTAAATTTATAGGACAATCCTATTTATTTGACAAAGCAAGACTTCGTATTCTCCGATCAACGCCGGCACCGTATTGCACGACATGCAATTTTTTGGGCAGTGTGGTGTGTTGCTTACCTGTTATTGTTCCATTATCCTGTTTACACTTTCAAAGGATGGGGCTTTAGCCCGACTGAAGCGCCCAACGCATTTAGAAGTATAAGTGAGATTGGTCTTGCATTATTTATTCTAAAAACAATCATCTTTAGTTCTTTGTTAGCTGTTGTGTTGCCCCAGGCGTTATTTACCTATGTTTTAATCTATTGGATCTTACCCGATTATTTCTTTACTAAAAAATCATTGTTCAATACCGCTTCTATTATTATAGGGTTGTTGCTGCTATTTCTTTTTGTTTTTGCTTCATTTAAATCCCTGGTAGTTGTCGGTGACTATTTCTTTGGAGTATCCAAATCTTTATTTGGAAACTTTACCTACAACCTGTTCACTTATGTAGCCGGGCGTGATCAGTTGACAAGCCTTCCGATTGTTGCCGGTTTTGCATTGATGATAAAACTCATGAAACGCTGGTGGCTGAAACAAGAAGAAACGGCGCAATTGGCAATAGAAAAAACGCGGTCGGAATTGGAACTGCTTAAAGCACAGGTACACCCGCATTTCCTATTCAATACACTTAACAACATTTATTACTTCACGCTGTCGGGCTCTCCAAAAGCGCCGGAAATGATCAACAAACTGTCAGGACTACTTCAATATATCATCAATGAATGCAGCGAGCCATTGGTACCGGTACAAAAAGAACTTGCCATGATACGTGATTACATGGCCCTGGAAAAAATACGGTATGGCGAAGAAATGGACATGAGCATTGAAATGCAAAACGAAGATTCGGAAAATTTAATTGCGCCGCTGCTCTTAATTCCTTTTGTTGAGAACAGTTTTAAGCACGGTACCAGCAACATGATTGTACACCCGTGGGTAAAGCTTCGTATCACTATTGAAAAAGGCACGCTGCTTTTTTTTATTTCAAACAGTCAACCACTTACAAAAGATCCCCATTTGAAAAAAGGGCATATTGGTTTAAAAAATGTAAAGCAGCGGCTGCAGCTGCTTTATCCCCGAGCGCATGAATTAAAGATTGTTTCTGAAGCTGAAAGCTTTACTGTTAACCTAAAAATCGGTTTGCTTGAGCCAAGCCAACTTGATAAATCAAAAACAACGAACACTTATGCAGTGGCATAAACTCGTTTTTTCTGAAGAGTATCGCCACCGGTTGTTACGTCATTTCCTGTTTTGGGTGGCATGGTGGATTTATTTATCCGCTTGTCAATATTTATATCAGCACCCGCCATTCCGAGGCAGGGAGGTACTTGTATCGGTAGGTTCCCATCTGTTGGTAAAAACCTTTTTACTCTTATTAGTTTATGCCATTCCTTGTTATACCTTCATCTACTTTTTATTGCCTCGGTTAATGAACGGCAAATGGTTGAAAGCCGTTGCAGGTATTTTGGTCCTCTGTATATTCTTGTTGGGAGCAGCCTATTTTATCTTTTGGGATGTATTTCCTTTTGTCGACTCGCTTTTTGGCCCCTTTAAGCCGAATGAGTTTGTTACAAAGTATTGGCCCGCTGTCAGCATCGGTTTGATTGATCCCCTGAAAGTAGTGGCTGCAGCAGGTATTATCAAATACGTGAAGTTTTGGTGGCTGAAAAAGGAGGAAGGTGAGCGATTAGAAAGAGAAAAGATAAATGCAGAATTGCAATTGCTAAAAGCCCAAATACACCCCCGGTTTTTATTTAGCGCCCTTAATAATATCTATGATCATTCATTGATCGCCTCCCCGCTTGCCCCTCAACTGTTGTTGAAGCTATCAGACCTGCTAAGCTATATGCTTTATGAATGTGATCAACCATTGGTGCCGCTGCATAAAGAATTGGGGATGATGAAAGAGTACCTGGAGTTGGAAAAAACAAGGTTGAACATTGCCGTCGAAATGGAACTGAGCCTTAGGGGCGATATGTCGGGGAAGATGATTGTGCCTTTTTTGCTCCTACCTTTCATTGAAAATAGTTTTAAGCAAAGCAGCAATGGCCTTGAGCCAGCATGGGTCAATATCGATATTAGCGTAGAAGACAGTTGGTTCAGTATGAAGTTGGCGCATGGTATACAAACTGAAACCGACGTTGCTGAACACGGTTTGGCAAATGTGCGCAAAAGATTAACTTTATTGTATCCCCACAATCACGAGTTGAAAATAAGCCGCGAACCGGAGATGATGATTGTAGTTTTAAAAATAAGGCTTGCTGAAAGTGCCGGTACAGAAGCAATAGAAGATAGAAAGTTACGAATTACAGACACGCTGTTTACCTAACAACGCCTACTATGCTGAACACTAACAAAATACATTGCCTGGTAATTGATGATGAACCTCTGGCAAGAGAAGTTTTGAAAGAGCATATTGCCGGTGTTGAAGCTCTTGAATTATCTGGAACATGTAGCAACGCCATAGAGGCGATTTCTTTTCTTAAAGAACATCCCGTCGACCTCTTGTTTTTGGATATACAAATGCCTCAGCTTCTGGGAACTACTCTAATCCGAACACTTAAAAATCCGCCCAAGGTTGTTTTTACCACCGCTTACCGGAAGTACGCTATTGAAGGATTTGAACTGGATGCGGTGGATTATATCTTAAAGCCTATCTCATTTGAACGGTTTCTAAAAGCAGTGAATAAAGTATTGCAAATACAGGTGTCAAATGCTACGCCTCCGTCACCTGCCAGGGAACAGCAAAACGAGCCGGCTAATTCTTTCTTGTACTTTCGCGCTGACCGTAAAATGGTTAAAATTTTCTTTCGTGATATCCTATTTATCGAAGGATTCAAAGACTACATAAAAATCGTCACGGACACTAAAACGATAACTACGAAGTATGTGCTTTCTACATTGGAAGAAATGCTGCCAGGCCCGGAGTTTTTGCGAATTCATAAATCCTATATAGTAGGAATCAATAAAATTGAATGTTATCACGGCGATACTATCGAGATTGCTAGGCATGAACTACCAATTGGCCGCTTATACAAATTAGATGTAAGCCGTGTTTTGAACGCATCTTCAGCCACTAACTAGTGTTATGGAACATCTAATTTTCGCTAAATTTTATTAGTAACACTACCAGGCTTATTTCCGGCAATGCTTTTTTGTGCCCAGCAGGGTCATACAATAGGAAGAGTACACACTGACAATGAAGATCTTACCCAATGCTACTGTGTCTATAGGCATTAAAAAGGTACGCAGTAATGGCAAAGGTGAATTTATATTAAAACCCGCCGGGCATCTTTGCACTCGCTGTTACACATACACAATCTAAAATACAGAACGCTGTAACGATAGAAGCGGACAAAGGCGCTTTCAGTAGATTCAGTATCACAGCCGTAGAACAGCATAGTGAAGTTGTGGTACTTGGTTCCGGCTCGCTTGTGCGGCGAACAAGCCTTAATACGGCAGTGCCGGTAAATTTTTTTTCGTCGCAGCAAACCGTGCAAACGGGATAGGTAAGCCTTACACAAATGCTAGCTTTTTCTGCACCTTCATATAACGCGTCTGTCCCTTGTTGGCTGAACCGGCTACTCTGCGTGGACTAGCACCGGACGAGGTGCTGGTTCCCTTGAAAGGTACCCATAACCAAAGTATGGCCGTTATTACCCCTGGTGGTTTAACGGGGTTATTAGGCCCGACCGGACTCCTTAACACCGGGCATTTGCTGATCTCATGAAATATTTCTGAAATTTGCCGCCATGATCAGAAGGAAACCGCACAATTGGTTCAGGATGTTGTTCATTTGGAAGGGGTCGGTATTACCACAATTGCTTCCCCGCTTAGGATTGCTCTTCATGCTCTCCGGAGTGATCGTCTTTTTCAGGGGTACCGTATTCCATTTCAAGATACCGTTGAATCCTACCCCTTTTACACTTTTTGGAATTGCACTTGCCCTGTTCCTGGGTTTTAGGAATAGCGCCAGTTATGACCGGTTTTGGGAAGGTCGTAAATTGTGGGGCGCCTTGCTGATCGACTGCCGCTCACTGGCGCGTCAGGCGATCACACTAAGCGGATACGAGGAAAAGAGTATGGAAGTATCGCAATTTATTCATCAGCTTATTGCTTTTTCGTATTCGCTTAAACACCAACTCAGGCGTACTGATCCGGCTACGGATTTTGATCGTTTGCTTCCCCCCGAACTGTGCCTGCACCTGGGAGATAAGCAATTTAAACCTGTCATGTTAATTACGCAAATGGCAAACTGGGTGAAGTCTGCCAGGGACAGTGGGAAGATAGATCCAGTAGTGCAGGTGGCATTTGATGAAAATCTGAATAAACTCTCCGATATTATAGGCGGTTGTGAACGTATAGATTCCACGCCTATCCCTTATAGTTACCGAGTCTTATTACATCGTACCGTGTACCTCTACTGTTTTCTGTTACCCTTCGGTTTTGTTGACAGCCTGGGCTGGCTTACGCCGGTCATCGTGACTTTCATAGCTTACACCTTTGTTGCACTGGAAGCCATCGCCGACGAGATTGAAAACCCATTTGGAACAGAACCAAATGACCTTGCCCTCAACGCGATTTGTCGTACCATTGAGACGTCGCTGTTGGAGATGGCCGGTAAACCAATACCTCACTACCCGGAAGATAGGCGGTATGCAATAGATTGAGGTAGGAGATGAGCCGGTCTTTGCTGGAAAACGGATCTTCAAAACTGCGGCCTGGATCGATTAAATTTTACATCATCCACCTAACCGGGTATTCCAGTTAGCTCAAAGCTGAGCCATCTATGATGCTCTACTGTGTCAGACCACAGTCCAAAAGGGAATACATAATGGTTTTATCGGGAC
>JASLBT010000063.1 GCA_030146445.1 Segetibacter sp.
CATTGATGTTTATTATTGGGAGCATTTTATTCGCATTGCCGTTGATGTTGACCAGATAAAAGCGATAACAACAAGAGTATTGCCCATTGTCGGACTGAATTCCGGAGGATTCTCGCTGCATATTGCTATCAGTTTTGATACAGAAAAACCAACATCCTTGAGGTCAGCATAATTTTCACTCTTCAATTGCAACGGGTAGAACAAATAAAACATGCTATCGCTACCTGAAAGCAGCCAAAGAAGGAAATGTGCAGCTTATTAACTTTACCTGGAATAGTACCTGCGATCGTCTTTGCATGCTTCCACCCTGCTCTTTGTTAACTTCATTAGGGGGGAAATGCAATAAAAATGCGGATGTAAATTCGACGTTTCACCCCCCCTTCTGATGTTTACTATTAATCCCGCTCGTGCACCGGGCCATTTAGAAACATGACCAGGAACTATTGAGCAACCCGAAATCATTTTCAACAATACGCCGTTGCAGATACCGGCTTTTGTAAAGGGATCGCCTACGCAGCACGGTTGCCATAAAGTACAATTGTACAAGTGAGTGACACAACGATGAAGCCATGAAAAACAACTGCTTGTCGCCAAAAAGTTTTTGCAATAAACCTCGTAATTGCTCAAATTGTTTTTTACGGGCAAATCGCGTTGTGGAAAGGGGGCGGGGATTATGAAAGTGGATCATGGTCTGCAGCAGACTGCGGTTGATTTTGTTTATAACGTGTGATTTCTCGTAGATTAAAAAAATTTTACTAATACGGTGTGTTGCTGCGATACCGGGCTGGAACACGCTTTTGAGCTCCTCTCCTAATTTCACTAAGGTCGTTAGCGATGGGAAGCCGCAATGGAGAACACGTTTCCGCCAACAGCAATTCACTCACTATATTCCAGGAATATTGCATAAATTATCAAGTAATTATCCACCCTTAAACGTTCAAACAAACCTGAATGCTCAACAAACTTGGTGAAAAAAACAGGCTTACACGCGAACACACCCAGAACTATCGTCGGAGTTTTGCGCTCAACCGCAACGCTGCAGGATTTAATAAGGACATGAAGGATTTCGTTTATACCCTGGTATGCGACCGATCAGACGGGCCGTATGTTTATGATATTGATGGCAACGCTTATATTGACGTCACAAATGGTTTTGGTTCAATTTTGTTCGGTCATAATTATTTGCCGGTTCGCAGTGCTGTTGAAGAGCAGTTATCAAAAAGCTGGTCGGTTGGTCCGATTTCGCCGCTGGCAGGCATTCTATCCCGGCAAATTTCAGACGCTACCGGTGTTGAACGGGTGGCCTTTTTTAACTCCGGAACGGAAGCTGTTATGGTAGCGTTGCGTATTGCAAAAGCAATCACTAAAAAAAGATACTTCGTCTTTTTCAAAGGATCATATCATGGCACCTTTGATCCACTGCTATCGCTGAAGAACGATGCGACTACCAACCTTGCAAAGGAAATAGTACCGGGTGTAACACAATCAACACTAAATGAATCTTACCTGCTCGATTATGGCTCAGAAGAGTCATTGGAATTTATAAAAAAGCACAAAGATGAGATTGCCGCCGTTCTTACGGAGCCGGTACAAAGTCGTAATCCGGTATTGCAACCGGGTCAATATTTACAAGAACTTAGAAAAATTACAGCGGATAATAATATTGCATTGATTTTTGACGAGGTAATTACGGGTTTCAGAATAGGCCTGGGTGGCTGCCAGAAATATTTTGATGTGACTGCCGACATCGTTACTTACGGAAAAGTGATCGGGGGTGGGTTGCCCATTGGTATTGTCGCAGGTAAAGCAAGATTTCTTGATGCAACAGATGGCGGCTTCTGGCAATATGGTGATGATTCTGTGCCTACAGTAAAATCAACATTTGTAGCCGGTACTTTCTGTCACCACCCACTTGCAATGGCTGCATCACTAAAAACACTTGAAATATTGAACCGGTCAAACGGGAAACTGCTAAGCGACCTGAATGAAATCACTACTGCTTTTTGTGAAAGGCTCAACGCATTTTTCCGATCAAACAAATTCCCGCTTTCCGTCAATCATTTTGCTTCCTTATTCAGGATTAGTACGCCAGGCAAGTGGAACCTACTTTATTACCAGCTATTGCTTAATGGTGTTTATGTATGGGAAGGGCGGAACTGCTTTCTTTCTCTGGCACATACACCAGAAGTGCTTGCAACATTAGAAGAAAGAATAAGGTTAAGCTGTATACAAATTGACGAGCAGGGTATCTGTGTAAACCAAAGCGGCAGATAACCCAACGACCTAAAAAAATCCGTTGTAATGGAAGCAAAATTAATATACAGGGAGGGAGAATACACTATTTGGCGGCACGAAGGCATTCCCGGTGAAGCAATGGAATTCCTGGATAAAATAGCATGGGGTAATGAGGGTGCTGTGTATGAGCATAAGAATACCGAAGAACATATTCGCCTGCTTCACCGCCCCACCCTGATAGCAATTCGTCAGGAGAATAAGATTCAGTGCACTGCAGTGTTTTGCAATACACCCGTAACTGCCGGAACAGCCCTGCTAAATTGCTATTATATCCGTTATTTCGCCGCGTCAAATGAGATAAAAGGTAAAGGTGTGGTAAAAAAGTATGGCGTAAAGGTCATGGAGCTTGTTCGTGATCGTGAAAAGGAAAAGACCATTTTTTTTGCCTGCGTAGAAAAAGGGAACAAAGCTTCCTACAGAACCGTCGAAAAAGCCGGATATGAAAACATCGGCACCATAAAGACAAATGGCTTTAGCCGGTTTTTTCCCAGAGCAAATAAGCATATTGAACAGGTAACTACAGGGGCAGTACGGCATGAAGTGCTATCATTATTGAAGAAACAATTCGAAGACTATGCTCTTGTTCAGTTCACTTCCATCTTCCGGGCTGATAAGTACTTCATCATACGTGAAAACGGACAGATCGTAGCGGGCTGCCAGTATCATAGGGTACACTGGGTCGTCAACCAGATGGCCGGATTGATGGGCAAAATAATCCTGAATGTGGTGCCCATGATTCCTGTAATGAATAAGTTGTTCAACCCGCGACGATTTGAGTTTCTGGCTTTTGAAGGAATATATGTGAAACCCGGCTATGAAAACCGGCTAATGGATTTATTTGAAGGATTGTTGGCAAAGGAAAAATTAAAATCGGCTATGTATTGGCTTGGCGAAAGCTGCCCGCTGCGTAAAAGAATTCTTGAGAAGGGCAAACCCGGCTTGATTCATTCTTTCATTAAACATTCAGATGTATTTATTATGGCCTCTTTTCACGATTTAAGTGATGCTGAAAGCATCGATATAAAATCAAGGCCACTATTTGCTTCCGCGTTTGATTATATATAGCAATACCAAAGCAAAACGGGCAAGATGAAACTTCCCTATCTAACCTGACAGATGATACATGTGGGGACGATTAGCTTGCAAAATGATTCACTCAAACCATATCGCTTTAAAATGGAACAGCTCGGGAAATTGATGGGATTGGTTCTAAAGCAGAATGGCAGCCAGCCGATTTATAACTGCATGCTTAGTATAACTGACAAAGGCAGCGGCTTGAATTTTTCGGGTGCAACAGGTTTAACTAAAGTTGATGGTGAACCGATTTCAGAGCTACACGGATTCAAAACCGGCAGTATTACTAAACTTTTTACAGCTGCCGTTATTCTCCAATTAGCAGAAGAAGGCTTGTTTGAGCTGGAACAACGTTATTTTGATTTGATAGGCAGAGAAACAAAAAACTTCTTGTCCGGACTTCATTGCTTTGAAAATGTGGATTGTTCGCAAAAGATTTCCTTACTTCATTTACTAAGGCACCGCTCCGGCGTTCCTGATTACTTTTCTGATGATGACAGGTTCCTGGCGAATGTAATGCAACATCCATTGCAATCATGGAATTGGGAGTTGGTAATGGAACAGTACTTCAAACTTGGAATGAACAAGAGGCCCGCCTTTGTTCCCGGGAACGGATTTCACTACGCTGATACAAATTACTTACTGCTGGGTATTCTCGTTGAACAAGTGACAGGTAAGCGTCTTCAACAGGTGTTCAAAGAATATATATTCACACCGCTTGAACTTACAAATACCTGGTTGGAATTTTACGAACAGCCCGATCAGGCCACGCCCGTTGTTTATCCATATTATGGCGTGTATTGCTTAGACAACGTTAATACATCTTTTGACTGGGGAGGTGGTGGTTTGGTCTCAACTATGAAGGATCTCAACATATTTATCCGAAATTTATTACAAGGAAAC
>JASLBT010000090.1 GCA_030146445.1 Segetibacter sp.
ATCACATCAACAGCAGTTCCACCGGTTGCTGTAAGGTTCTTTTCCACGTTAAATACCCGCCGGTCGATACCGAGTTCCATTGTTGCACGCGTGGCCACCACCGTTACATTCGCGAGTGTCTGCGCTTCGGCCGCAACACTGAAGTTGCCGAGGTCAATTTCCGGGCTTTGTCGTTCCATACCAGCGGCAATTCTGAGGGCCACAGGTTTTATCAGTTTGCGGTAGCCAACAGCAGTTATAATAACTTTTACTGAATCGGTTAAAGGAATGTTGCTAAAGCTGAAATCGCCATTAGCCCGGGTAAACTGGCCGGCAATGATGGAGTCTTTTGTCGTAAGTGCAGTAATGTCGGTAATGGTTTTGCTTATCTGAACCGACACGGCATCGAGCCCTTTTTTTGTTTTTGAATCAACGACTTTTCCATACAATCGTCCACTAGCAGCCGGTCTGCCTGGTGAGCCGGGCTGAGCCCGTACTTGTAAGAAAATAAATGCCAGCAGTATACTTAGTAAAAGTGATTTCATCGGGTATCGGTTATGTTTATTTATACTCCATGTAACACGGAAAGCGGTCGTAAGTTTCAAAGCGAAAAGAAATCGCGTAAAGAAATACGAGAAAAATCGTGCCCCGTCGTTATCGAAAACACCATCCGGACTTACGCGTGTACGTATTTGCGGGAACCGGGGGTCAGGCGAAGCGATCCGTTTTTAACATAGATTCAGTTAATTTTTGGTGTTATGGGGGAAAAATGAAGGCCCGTTTGCTTCATCTGCCGGCCGGTTTATTATGGTTCAATAGCCTTTCAGACCGGGGCCAACAAGAGACAGGCACAGGGTGGGTGACCAGCTGATCTCCTGTATTTAGTGTCCGGCGGCTACTTGTGAATGCCTAATGGGTCGGAATCTAATGTCGATTACTAAAGTGCATCGTTGGGGACCAGCCTCTGGAATGTTGTTGACCATCATTGTCGCCTGTCGCGAACGCATTTCCGGGTTACTCCGACTGGTGCCGTTGCGCGAATAATTTACGGCATTGCTATATTCCCCTGGTACTATCCCGGATGCTTGCGTTGCAGGTAGTGACCGGGCTCAAAAAAGGACGGGAAGGCAGTTGCTAAACAGGCAGAAATGCAGGTTAACTGCGGTCAAAAAACATACAGCATGGCACATGGCCAACTTTCTGCTTCGCAGTTGTGCGCCGCGAAGAACAAATAGAATAAGGGAGAACGCCTCCGGCAAATGGCGCCGGGAAAGACGATGGTGAGGCTTGCTGAAGCAAAGATGCTGGATAGCGGCGCGTCTCTTAGTGAACTGTGCTTCGTTCAGATTGCTGTTTTAAGATGTTCAGCGCCCTTGGGAAAATCTCCTGGAATGTTGAGGCGTATTCATCGTTCGTATCAATACTAACATTTAGAACAGTCTTTCCATCCGTCTCGGTCAATCGATACGCTTCTATTGCTCCTTCCCATTCTTTAGGTACTTCAACTCCATTACTGATTTCTCCAAGGTGCTTGAATCTCATGATCTCGTACGGTACCTTTTGATCAATAATGCCAAACATACCGTCACCCGAGGGCGAAAGAAACAATATCCTGCTTCCTTGCTCCCAGTCACTTTCGGCGTAAGAACCTTCGCTGAATACAGCTGTCCAGGTGCGGTATCCCTGGTCGCTCCATAAACAATCCCATACCTGCTCTTTAGGTGCATCAATGTCAATCGAAAAATTAAGCGTTCTCATGGGTACCATTTTTAGCGATTTAATGGTTCTGGTGATGTATATCATGATGGGAGAGTTGCCAACGGCAAGCCCTATTCACTATGGTAATCCGGTGCGAGGTGCAGCAGGGTGGTTTTGGCCAGGAGCGGCGGCAGGTGCCGGCGGACGATTTTCGGGATGCTCTTTGCCGTGGTGACATGAGTAGCAGGATACTTCGGGAATCCTGTTGACACTTTCTTTTTCGGATTCGCTCTCCTCAAAATATTTCTTATTGATTTTAACCATCATCTTATACATGCTGCGGGCAATCAGCTTGTGCTTATTGTCGTCGCTTGCAAAATTGAAGGTCTTCTTTTCGTCGTTGTTCCTGACATGGCAAAAGTTACACCTTACCCCCAGCGACATGGAAAAGTGTCGCATGATGCTATCCATCTCTTGTTTAGTGGTTTTTTTAGGTAGAACTTTCAGGTTTTTGTATGCCGGCACACTTTGACGGAAAGCAAGAAATGCGGAGACCACACAGATCAAAGTGGCCATTACGGTGATTTTCTTCATTGCAGCAGTTTAATTAATGGTTTAGGAGTTTTTAAAAGTATAAAAAATAATTACACGAGCAATTTCCCGCGCGAGAGGCAGGAGAAGACTTATCACGCCGGAAGATGATCTCGTGCTCGCCGGTTTCATGAGGCGTGCGCGGGGGATCAACAAAAGTTTCAAAATTTCTCCCGGTCGCGATCTCAGCGGCACTTTATCTTAATTTGTGCTTTCCCGGTAAAGTGTGGTAGCCGCCCGTGATTGCCCAACATAATTAAATGAACTGGAATCGATGCCCCCGCCATGGACCCGGGTTTGCGGAGGTGTGCCACTTAATTCGTTGTTCCGGAAGTCACTGGTAAACCCATGAAAGTCACCAGCAGCCCCTTGTTTAAATATTTTTCTTTTCAATAATACATCACTTAACTTTACCTGCTTCTTCAGCCGGAACCTGCACAAATCGCAGCCAAAAGCCGGGCGGGAAACAGACAGGAATGTTATGGATACAATAGAACCATTTCCTTCAGGATCTCCGCTGCAGCGTCTCCCGGAGATAACGGACGACGTTTTTTTCGCCTTTCATCTTCAGATAAATAAACTGCTCTATCTTAATGCTGCTTTCGAAAAGGTTTGGAACATGTGCCGTAATACCGTCGGCAACAACCTGGGGCTGCTTTTCGAAACGGTGCACCCGGAGGACAGGTTACATGTAAGTAATGCTTTCCTGACCATACAAAAAGATAAGCAAAAGCAATCACTGGAATTTCGAATTGTGTTGCCAGACAATAGCATCAGGTGGATAAAAGTGAATGCATACTTATCTGTTTCCAGCAATAACGAAATCATACTTGGTACAGCAACCGATATTACCGGGTATAAAGACTATAGTGATACCCTTCATAAGTTTTCAAATAAAAAGAACTCCATTCTGCAGATACTTTCGCACGACCTGCTGGGCCCACTGGGTAATATACAGATGTCAACGTTCATGCTTTCCGATTATCCTGAAATCAGTGGAAATAAAGCGATCATGGAGCTGATTGAGCTTATTAGTAACAACAGTAAGAGAAGTGTCAGAATGATCCATGACCTGGTCAACCGGGAATTTTTACAGTCGAGCAAGGCAGCCCTGGTTAAGGAACGCAGCGACATTGTGCTGAAGATCCGGGAGATGATAGAACAATACAAACAATCACCGCGTCCCATCATGCAAAGT
>JASLBT010000163.1 GCA_030146445.1 Segetibacter sp.
ATTTTTCGCCCGTAGGCAATACCCAGCATTGTTTCATTTAAGGACTGGCCGCCAAAATAGTCGCCCTGTAAGGCAATCACCCCATTACCGGCAGGAATAGCTAACAGGCCGGTAAGCTGGCTCATATCCTTTAGCATAAAACGTCGCTCGCCAGTGATCCCGAAACCCGGTGCTTCCAGGTTTGCAAGTGCTGCCTGGTTTGCTGTGCCCGAGAAAACGTCGATGAAAGCATTGCTATATACGGCGGTTGCTGAAAATGGTGATGATGACTTTTGCTGAACGGCTTGTGCCCCGATGTAACACGGGTAACATAGGGCAACGAAAACCAGGAGGTATCTCAAGCATTCAGTTTGTTATGAAATTTACACTTTGCTTTTCATGTTTGCAAGGGTGAAATCTACTATGTGAAGGTTTTTCAGCTTTAAAAGTGCCCGGCACACAATACCTTTGCGCGCATGTTATTAGACGGAAAACAGGTATCACAAGTGGTAAAGGCCACATTGAAAACCCAAACTGACCAACTGTTGCAGAAAGGCAAAAGAGCTCCTCATCTTGCCGCCGTACTGGTGGGTAATGACGGTGCGAGTGAAACCTATGTGGCCAACAAGGTAAAATCATGTGCCGAGATCGGCTTTCGTTCGACCCTGATCCGGTTGGATGCCGACACCAGCGAGCAAACCTTACTCGGGCAGATCAGGACGCTGAACATGGACGAGGAAATCGACGGAATACTGGTGCAGTTGCCGCTGCCGAAGCAGATTTCTGAGCAACGGATCATTGAAGCGATCAGCCCTGCAAAAGATGTGGATGGCTTTAGTCCGGTTAGCGTCGGCAAACTGGTTCAAGGGCTTGAAACCTTTGTTCCGGCAACACCATTTGGGATGATGTTACTGCTCGAACATTACAACATCGATACAAAAGGAAAGCACGCCGTGGTTATTGGCCGCAGCAATATTGTGGGGAGGCCGATGAGCATATTGTTGAGCAGCAACCTGCCCACGGGAAACTGTACAGTCACCATTTGCCACTCACACACGCACAATCTTGCGGAAATATGCCGCGGAGCAGACATAATTGTGGCAGCTCTTGGGCGGCCCGGTTTTGTAACAGGTGATATGGTAAAAAAGGGTGCGGTAGTACTTGACGTGGGAATTACCAGAGTAAAAGACGAGTCAGCTAAATCCGGGTTCAGGTTAAAAGGCGACGTAAACTTCGAAGAAGTATCGAACAAAGCGGCTGCCATTACCCCGGTTCCGGGCGGAGTCGGCCCCATGACAATCGTGGGATTGATGAAAAATACACTTGATGCATACCTGCGCAAGGTCGGGGACCAATAAAACACACTAACCAAAGTTCAAAACATACTTTATGGAACAAAGAGAAGTCACAGGCCCTGCTAACGTTACCTGGACCTGTGTTCAGGCTTATGCCGGCCTTGAACAAAACGCTGAAAAAGCTGCTGAAATCGTTAGTACCGGCGAAAAGGTGTCGGTCGTTTGTACGCCTTCCGGCGGTTCGCAGTCGGTTAGGTTAGAGCTTGTGCACAACTGGATGGAGAAATTATCAGATGATGACCTGCTCCACCAAATCAGCACGGCGCAACAATCGAGTTGATCTTCTCATCCCGGCACGACGCGCGTCCCGGTCTATACGGAGGTTTAACAATCGGGAGGCGCAAAAACCTCCGTTTTAAACATTAGTTTTGCAGGCTGATGTTATTACAAACAAATAGTACAATTGCGCTTCCCGTGATGGAAGCGTTTTATACTTTGCAAGGCGAGGGTTATCACCAGGGCCGGGCCGCCTATTTTATTCGTCTGGGTGGATGCGATGTAGGTTGTTTCTGGTGCGACGTAAAAGACAGCTGGGATGCTTCGCAACATCCAAAACTAGATATAGACCAGATTATCTCAGATGCCGCCAGATACCCGGGCAGACTGGCAGTTATCACTGGTGGCGAGCCGTTACTCCATAATCTCGACGAACTTACCGCCGAACTGCGGGCAGCCGGCTTTGAAACCAATATTGAAACTTCAGGCTCCTCTCCCCTTTCCGGTTATTGGAACTGGATCTGCCTTTCTCCAAAAAAATTCAAAGCCCCAAGGCCTGAAATCGTACCACTTGCCAATGAATTGAAAGTGGTGATCTACAACAAGAACGATTTTCTGTGGGCAGAAAAACATGCTGCTGCTGTCAACGAGTATTGCCGGTTATACCTGCAACCCGAATGGAGCAAAGCAGCCGAAATAACCCCTTTGATCGTTGATTACATAAAAGACAATCCCCGCTGGCAGCTTTGCCTTCAAATACATAAGTACATCAATGTGCCTTAAATGGTTAGCTGTTGTACCAGGTAAAGATGTTCCTATAACGCTTCGTTAAAGCCAGAGGCGTGCCTGCGTTCAGCCAATGAATCACCCGGTTCGTTTTTGATGCGCACTCCTCAGCATCGAAGAATCGTTGTCAATGCCGGGAGTTGAATAGTGAACACCGCCAAATACCTTATGTCAGGTGGAGCAATCAGCGATCCTAAAGAAGGTATGGTGATTAAGACCAGGCTTTTGCGGTGCTTACCAGTGCCGGGAGCACGATCAATTATCACCTCTCATCACTTGTCGTGCACAGCTCATCGCTTATTATCTCTTCGCTCCTTGCTCTACTTACATTTTTAACAGCATCATAAATTCGTTTTACCGACCTTCATTTCCTGACATTTACGACATGAGGAACCTTTTTTTGATGTGCTTTTTCCTGCTTAGCCTTACCACTGTTGGCCAGGTTTACGATAGCGACAAGATTAACCCGAGAGCAGTTGATATGTACGAAAGGGCATTGGTAAAACTACGCGACGGGGAAATAAAGGCCGCTGTTCCAATGCTCCAGAAAGCATATGAAATGGATAACAAGTACGCCGACGCCATACTTTCCCTCGCGGGTGCTTACGGCGAGTTAAAAGATTACCAATCTGCGATCACCCAATATGAAAAGGGCAGGCAGATGGATACCAATTACTTCCGCTATTACTATCTGCCCTATTCCATCAACCTTGCGGGACTGGGGAAGTTCGAACAGGCCCTGGAGGCAGTCAACCGTTTTCTTGCGATCCCGGAACTCAATGAGCGGAGTACCAGGAGCGGGCAATACCGTAAGCGCACCTATGAATTTGGAGTGAACTACGCCAAAAAGAAGAATACACCATCGTATGTATTTGCGCCCCGGAACCTGGGCGACAGTGTCAATTCCACCCGTTCAGAATATTATCCTTCCATTACGATCAACGACAGCATGTTTGTTTTTACCCGCAGGGGTGAAGGGTTTAGAGAAGACTTCTTTGAGAGCACCATTCAGCCGGATAAAACCTACACCCGTTCGAAACTAATTAAAGGCGATATCAACCTCGAGCCATCCAAGGGTGCCATAAACATTTCGCAGGATGGTGAATGGTTGCTTTTTGCGGGGTACAACTTTCCGGGCGGCCAGGGCGACTTCGACCTCTACACATCCTATTATACACCAGCCGGCTGGAGTGATGCGGTAAACATGGGCAGGGCAATCAATTCCGAATTCTGGGATAGCTCGCCCAGCCTCAGTCCCGATAAAAAAGCACTATACTTCAGCAGTAACCGTCCGGGTGGCCGCGGCGGTAAAGACCTTTATGTAAGCTACCGCCAGGCAAACGGCAGGTGGAGCCCTGCCGTAAACATGGGTCCGGATATCAACACCCCCGGTGATGAACTTGCACCTTTTATACATGCCGACAATGCAACCCTATATTTCACTTCCGATGGGCTTCCCGGATATGGCAACAGCGATATTTATCTCTGTCGTAAAGGTCCGGGCAATACCTGGAGCATACCCGAAAACCTTGGCTACCCGATAAATACCATCGAAAGCGAAGGAAGCCTTTTTGTAGCTGCAGATGGCAAAACTGCCTTTTATTCCAGCGACCGGAGCGATAGCCGCGGCGCACTGGATCTTTATACTTTTGAACTGCGGGAAGATGTACGCCCCGCACGCACCCTTTATGTACAGGGTAAGGTCTTCGATAAGAAAACGGGCAAAGGCATTCCGAGCACTGTCGAGCTCGTCGATAACAGCAACCAGCAATCTGTTACTAAAGTGCAAACTGATGAAACGGGCAACTACTTCATGACCCTTCCTGTTGGCAAGGACTATACCTTCTCGGTTAATCGCAGGGGGTACCTTTTCTTTAGCGAACTATATCCTTTAAGTAAAAGTGCAGCTGATAGTACCTACAAAAAAGACATTCCACTGATGGCAGTTGAACTCAACGCGTCGGTGATCCTGAAAAACATTCTTTTCGAAACCAACTCGGCGCGGCTGCAGAACATCAGCCTTGTTGAACTCAATAAGTTGTTACAGTTGCTCGAGGAGAACCCGGTCGTAAAGGTTCAAATCAACGGACATACCGACAATGTAGGCAAGCCTGCAGATAACCTTGCGCTTTCTACCAGTCGTGCAAAATCGGTTGTTGAGTACCTGACGAGCAAAGGCGTCGATCCAAAAAGGCTGAGCTTCAAAGGTCTTGGGGCAAGCAAACCTATCGCCGATAATAAAACCGAGGAAGGTCGCGCACAAAACCGGAGAACGGAGTTTGTCATCATTGCCAATTCTTAAGAAAGTGTTTTTCGATATGCGTGTGGTAGATGAGACGTGATCACTAATGAAAAAAATATCAATTCGTCCCTTCTGGCATTTTAAGATTTGAATGTTTATATTCAACATACATCTTATTGAATGTCGAACATTACCTTGTCATCAGACCTGCTTTACCAGGTTGGGCTTACCCTGGTTCCCAATATTGGCGCCGTACATGCAAAAACATTGTTGGACCACTTTGGCAACGCGGAAACCATTTTTAAAGCCAAAGTGAAAGAGCTTGGGCGGCTCGAAGGGATCGGGGAAGTGCGCGCCGGCAATATCAAAGCCTTTGACAACTTCTCCCGTGCCGAAGAAGAAATTGCTTTTATCGAAAAATACAAGATTCATCCCCTGTTTTTCCGTTCTGCCGATTACCCCCGCCGTTTGTTAAAATGTTACGACGCCCCGTTGTTGCTCTACTATCGCGGGACGGCAGACCTAAATACAAGTAAAGTCCTGGCGATCGTAGGCACCCGAACCAACACCGACTACGGTAAACAGGTTACCGAACAACTGGTGCACGATCTCTCTGAGTTGAATGTGCTCGTGGTAAGCGGACTCGCCTTTGGCATCGATGCTATCGCCCATAAGGGTGCTGTCAAAAATAACTTAGCCACGGTTGGGGTGGTCGGTCATGGACTCGACCGGATATATCCTGCAGAGCATACGGGGCTGGCAAAGGAGATGCTGGTCAGGGGCGGAATACTTACCGAGTTCAGGAGCCGCACAAAGCCCGACAAACATCATTTCCCTTTAAGAAACCGATTGGTGGCGGGGATTAGCGATGCTACTGTAGTAGTGGAAACAGGAATTAAGGGAGGAAGCCTGATCACGGCAGAAATGGCTGAGTTTTACAAACGGGATGTTTTTGCTGTACCGGGCAGGACCATCGATGCCAAAAGTGCCGGCTGCAATTACCTGATCAAAACCAAAAAAGCGGAGCCTTACTTTGAAAGTGTTCAACTACTGGAAAAGCTGGGTTGGCAAACCAAAAAAGCACGCACAAAGCCCCAAAGAGAACTGTTCATTACCCTCACCGACGATGAAAGGATACTCGTTGACATATTGAAAGAGAAAGAAATCTCGCACATCGATGAACTATACCTTAAAAGTTCGCTTACCAGCAGCGCAGTTGCAACGGCCATGCTGAGCCTGGAGTTCCAGAATGTTGTAACGTCGCTGCCAGGAAAACAATACAGGCTGAGTTAAGGGGGTCTACGGCACACGGATTTGATGGATGAAAAGGATTTATGGGATTTATTAAAAAACCAGGGCGATGCACTCTGAAGCACTGCTATCCCTGTTCAATTATCCGGACGAAACACGATCGATTACAAATACATCATTACTCCTCTACCCATTATTAATGATCCCTTCCATCTGTGGCATCCGTGTTCCATTATCAAAAAATCGCTTTTGCCTTCAACACGGGATTACTCTTGTATCCTTCCTTATTATCTTTTCAATCCGCGCTATCCGCGTTCCATAATCATCCTTCCAATCCTTCCATCTGTGGCATCCGTGTTCCATTATCAAAAAATCTCTTTTGCCTTCAACACGGTATTACTCTTGTATCCTTCCTTATTATCTTTTCAATCCGCGCTATCCGTGTTCCATAATCATCCATCCAATCCTGCCATCTGTGTTCTACTCCCGAAAAAAATCGTTATCAAAAATTTCATTTGCCTCGTATTGCCCGACCCCTCTATCTTTGCCTATGGCAACAAACTCCAACGCTACAGGCGATAATTCCCACGCAAGATTTTTTGGTGAAGGACTAACCTTCGACGAT
>JASLBT010000244.1 GCA_030146445.1 Segetibacter sp.
ATAGCAAACGCGTGGCAAACACAACGATTGCAAGTCGCCAGCTGAAGAACAACAGCGAAGCTAAAAAGAGCGGATAAGTTAATACCTGGGTCGCAGAATAGAGCCCCAGCAGGATTTTGTGATGCAGCTGGTAGTATTTGGCTGTTGAGTAGTGCCGGTTTTTTTGATTAAACCATTCCTTCCATGTTGTTTTTGGTTCACTAAAGGTATGCGCATTGGCATCAACCATTATCGTGGTATTGGCTTTTGTCGCGACTCTATTGATAAAAAGGTCGTCGTCGCCCCCGGCTACCTGGCTGATGGAAGCAAATCCATCGTTCCGAAAATATAGCTCGCGGCGGTAACTCATGTTGCGACCAACACCCATGTAAGTAAGTCCGGCCAATGCATAACTCAGGTATTGAAGCGCCGAATGGAAGGTTTCGAACCTGATGACCTTGTTGAGTAAACCCCGTTTCTTGTGATAGGCACCATACCCCAGCACTACTTCAACTCCCGTGGTGTAAACGCTTTGCATGAGGTGCATCCAGTGTCTACTTGCCGGGGCACAGTCGGCATCTGTCAACAACAGCGTTTCGTACCTGGCGGCCTCTATGCCCCTGCTTAACGGGTACTTTTTACCTGGGAGCGCTTTAAACTGCCCGGCCAGGTCCACCGTTACGAGGTGAGGATATTGTTCCTTCAACGCTGCCACGACGGGTTTAGTTTCATCGCTGGAATCATCATCTACAAGCAGCACTTCGTGTATGCTTGTATACTCCTGGGTTAGTAGAGCCGGAAGATACCGGGAGATGTTGTCGGCCTCGTTACGGGCACAAACGATCACGGAAAGTTGCTCCTCCGCCGCATCGGTCTTTTGTTTGGGAGTAAAATGAGCCAGCCGAAAAAAAAAGAAGCAATAGTAAAAAAGCTGGATAAGTATGACCAGGCAAAACGCGGAAAACACCAGCTCAGGCCAATACTTAACAAAACTCATCATCCCGCAAAAATAGGTGGAACTAAAGTTAAATGTGGTTGACCAATCGGTTGAAACAACCGGTCCATAAACCTGCCGGCATTACCTTTACCGCTTTTCACAACCATGAACACGGGTTTGGTGCGACAACAGCATTAGTGCTTTTTATGGTATAACGAGTGGCGCACCAGCATTCCTGTAGCAACAATACCCACATATTTAGCCAATATGCCTTCATTAGAATTTGAGCTTTTAAAAACCGCCCCCAGTTCTGCTGCAAGGGCAGGAAAGATTACTACCGACCATGGTGAGATTCTAACCCCGATTTTCATGCCTGTTGGCACCGCCGGAAGCGTTAAGGCTGTAAACCAGCAGCAATTGTATAATGATGTGCAGGCCCAGATTATCCTGGGCAATACTTATCACCTCTATCTTCGACCCGGCACCACCGTGCTTGAAGCTGCAGGCGGACTTCACAAGTTTAATGGCTGGAACGGGCCCATCCTGACCGACAGCGGTGGCTACCAGGTGTTTTCGTTAGCGGCAAGCCGCAAGATCAAACCGGAGGGCGTAACTTTTCAATCGCACATCGATGGTAGCCGGCACCTGTTTACCCCGGAGCGTGTGATGGATATTCAACGTTCAATTGGTGCAGACATCATCATGGCTTTCGACGAGTGCCCGCCGTACCCGAGCGAATACAAGTACGCGAGCGACAGCATGAAGCTTACCCATCAATGGCTCGACCGGTGCATCGACCGGTTTGACTCAACTCCCCGCAAGTATGGTTACGATCAAAACCTTTTTCCAATTGTGCAGGGTGGGACTTACGAGGACCTACGCCTGGCTTCCTGTGAATACGTCAGCGCTAAGAATGCCCCTGGCAATGCCATTGGCGGGCTCAGCGTGGGTGAACCGGCAGAGCTGATGTATGATTTTACTGCACTTTGTTGCAGTAATCTACCCGTGAACAAACCACGATACCTGATGGGTGTTGGAACCCCGTGGAATATTTTGGAATGTATAAATATGGGGGTGGATATGTTTGACTGTGTTATGCCAACGCGTAACGGCCGCAACGGCATGCTGTTTACCACAAAAGGCATCATTAACATTAAAAATAAAAAGTGGGAAAAGGACTTTTCGCCCATAGACGATGGCCTACCCGGGGAGATCAGCAATTACTACTCGCTTTCATACCTGCGACACCTGTTTGTGTCGAACGAAATACTTGGCTTGCAGCTGGCGAGCATACACAACCTGGCATTTTACCTTTGGCTGGTTACCGAAGCTCGCAGGCATATTCTCGACGACAACTATACGAATTGGAAAAATGAAATGATCCCGATTTTACAACAACGACGCTAACGCAGTGAAATGGTTTTTGATTCACGTCTGCCGCAGCAGCAGGTAAAAGGCAATATTCACACTTTTTTTAAGAAGGAGTTCCTACTTTTAATGTAGCATTTTAGAAGCTCCGTTTTTAACCGTATCCCCCGATTAACTAAATCTCTTAATTACAATATTCCTCGGAAAGGCTTATAGGGATCACCTGGTAATATCCTTTAAAGGGGGCAATCGCCCCTTTTTTTATGTTTATTTATTTGTCGGCTGCTTTTAATACTCCCATAAGCATACAGAACCACCCACCGATGAAAGCCAGGCCCCCGAATGGGGTTATAATGCCGATCCATGACATCCCCGAACGAACCGTATGAATAAAAGTTAGGGTATACAGCGAACCACTAAACAAAAGGATGCCCACGAGAAACAGGTTTCCAGCCCAGGTGATCCATTTATTGGTAAACTCCTGGTACATGATGGCCAATATACATAAGCCCAAAACATGATAGAAATGGTACCTGACACCGGTTTCGAATGTACTTACCGCCAGGTCAGGCACTTTTCCCCTGAGTGCATGCGCACCAAACGCCCCCAATGCTACCGCAAGGGCTCCCAACAACGCCGCTGCACGTAAAAATGACTTATGCATGTTCTTTGAGGATTTTGTTGAAACTTTGTTCAGTTACTTCTTCCTTCCCAAGTTGGTAAGCTGCTTTTGAATAAAACATTTCACGTTCAGCAAGCATTTTTTCAAGGAACGGCACAAGTTCATCGTTGCGCAAGGAACTGATGAGCGGACGATGTTCTTTTGTACTTATCAAACGCCCGGCAAGCACTTCCAGCGGTTCATTTATCCAGATGGTTATCCCTGTTTTATTCATCCAGTTCATGTTGTCATGAAAGCACGGTGTACCACCGCCACATGCCAGGATAAATTCTTTTTTTTCATTGAACAGTCGTAGCATCCGGGCTTCCTCTTTTCGAAAGTACTCTTCGCCGTCTTCACTAAATATTTCCCCGATGGTCCGTTCTTCCATGATCTCAACGAGATTGTCGAGGTCATAAGCCGCCAGCTTAAGTTTCTTTTTTAGTTTTCCGGCCCAGTAAGTTTTGCCGGAACCCATAAGGCCGATCAAAAAGATTTTCTTCATGCAGTAGTACTGATCGTATTTTTT
>JASLBT010000289.1 GCA_030146445.1 Segetibacter sp.
CAGCCACGACCACCAGCGATGCACGTGGCACCCCGGCTATTCCTTTACTGGTTAGCATCAACACCAGCAACATGGTGATCTGGGTACCAGTCTCAAGTTGAATACCGTACGCCTGTGCTATTGCTATGCTCGCAAAGGTCATATACATCATGCTCCCATCGAGGTTAAAGCTATAACCAAGTGGCAAAATGAACGCCACAATCTTGTCTTTACAACCAAACCGCTCAAGTTCTTCGGTTAGCTTTGGAAACACCGCCTCGCTGCTCGTCGTACTGAAAGCGATGAGTAGTGGCTGCGCAATCCTTTTTAATAATGTACCAAGCCGATTTTTTAAAATAAGGAAACCCACAAGCAGCAGCACAGCCCACAGTACCATTATACCGATCAGGAAGTATAACAGGTAATATCCATAAAATGAAAATACGATCAAACCTTTGGTGGCAATAACAGCGGCAATAGCACCAAACACACCAAGCGGTGCAAACGCCATTACATAATTTACCATTTTCAGGATAACGTGGGAAACTGCCTCTAAACCTTTCACCACGATTTTACCATAGTCGCCAAGCGCCGCAGTGGCTACACCAAAGAAAACACTGAAGATTACAATCTGCAGAATTTCATTCGTAGCCATTGCTTCAAATATGCTACGCGGAAATACGTGTTCAATAAAATTTTGAATTGAAAAGGCTTTCGTTTTACCCATCACATCTTCGGCGGCACTGGTGTCGGCATTGCTGAGATCAATGCCTTCGCCCGGCCTGAAAAAGTTTACCAGTACAAGCCCGATTAACAATGAAGTAAGTGAGGCACTCACGAACCAGAAAAGCGCTTTGCCTCCTACCCTGCCGACCGATTTAAGGTCGCCGAGTTTTGCTATTCCAACCACCAATGTCGAAAACACCAGCGGTGCTATAATCATTTGAATAAGGCGCAGGAAAATGGTTGTGAGCAACCTGATGTTAGTTGAAAACGATGCGATGGTGGATGGGCTTGCCTGCCTATGGATGATATAACCAGTGACAATTCCTAATATCATTGATACAATGATATATAGTGTCAGCCGGTTTTTTTTGGAGGGTTTCGAATCCATAAAAGGCATTGATTAATTGTGCAATATAGTGTTTACAATCAAATGAAATACAGTTCACCGTTTTCATACATATGATGCTAAAAGAAAAAATCCGTGTTTTGAATAAATGCTTATTTTTCCACATCAATTTTTTATAAATACTAACTACACTATGAGTTTACTTGCAAAAAAACCGATTCAGAAGTTAATTGCAGAAGCTGATGACACGGAGAAAGGATTGAAACGAACGTTAAGCGCAGGAAATTTGGTTGCATTAGGTATTGGTGCAATTATAGGTGCCGGTTTATTTGTACGTACTGCGGCAGCCGCGGCGAATAATGCCGGGCCTTCTGTTACCATCGGATTTATCATTGCCGCTGTTGGTTGTGCGTTCGCGGGATTATGTTATGCCGAATTTGCATCAATGATCCCAATCGCCGGTAGTGCTTACACTTATTCATATGCTACAATGGGTGAATTCGTGGCCTGGATCATTGGTTGGGACCTTGTACTCGAATATGCTGTTGGTGCTGCTACCGTGGGTATAGCCTGGAGCGAATACTTTAATAAGTTTCTCGAAATATTTGGCTTTCGAATACCCTACGAATGGTCGCATTCACCATTCGAAACTTCTACCCTTGGTGTTAGTGGCATTATGAATGTTCCTGCCTTATTCATCATCCTAATGCTAACCATGCTACTCATCCGCGGAACAAAAGAGTCAGCATTTGTAAATGGCATTATCGTAATTACCAAAGTAACCATCGTAATCATCTTTATCATTCTGGGCTGGTCGTATATGAACCCGATCAACCACGCCAACTATATACCTGAACCTGGCAGCTATACCGATACCATGGGAGTTGAACACAATTATGGTGGTATCATGGGAATGCTCGGAGCAGCCGGTGTGGTATTCTTTGCCTTTATTGGCTTTGATGCCGTATCCACCGCTGCCCAGGAAGCGAAGAACCCAAAGAAAGATATGCCGATTGGCATACTCGGCTCACTGGCGGTTTGTACAGTGCTTTACATTCTTTTTGCCCACGTTCTGACCGGGGTGGCTAGTATCGAAGATTTTAGAACCGTTGGAAGAGAAGCTTCCGTAACTTTTGCTATTCAAACCTATATGCCCGGTTATGGCTGGCTTGCCGACCTGGTTACGGTTGCCATCCTTGCCGGCTTCTCCTCTGTTATACTGGTCATGCTTATGGGACAATCAAGGGTATTTTACTCCATGAGCCGTGACGGACTTGTACCAAAAATATTCTCCGAGGTACACCCTAAGTTCAGAACACCCTATAAGTCAAACTGGATCTTTTTTGTACTGGTAGGTTTATTCGCAGCCTTCGTACCAGGTGATATCGTTGGCGATATGACGAGTATAGGTACTCTTTTTGCTTTTATCCTGGTTTGTGCCGGTATCTGGATATTACGCGTAAAGAACCCTGAAATACAAAGACAATTTAAAACCCCACTCGTTCCATTGGTTCCGATACTCGGCATAGTCGTTTGCGGCGCCATGATCTACGGCCTGGGATGGACCAACTGGGCACGTTTACTGGGCTGGCTCGCTTTAGGTTTTATAATCTATTTCGGCTATAGCCGCAAAAACAGCCTTATTCAAAAGGGCCTCATGAGCAAACCACAGGATCCCATCGATCCGCTAAATCCGAAATAAAGTTTTCTGAATAAAAAAACCGCCGACAAACAGGCGGTTTTTTATTATACCAATCGCTTAATTTCGCAACCACCTTTTTCGCTCGTGTTTGTCGGTCCAATGCAGCTTTGCAACAGGGTCAGGCAACAGGGCATTACATTACCGGAATTCTAAACACCGCACTAAGTATCATGGGTCGCATATTCGAAGTTAGAAAGTCTACCATGTTTGCCCGCTGGGACCGCATGGCTAAAGCATTTACGCGTATAGGAAAGGAAATAGCTATCGCCGTTAAGTCGGGCGGCCCCGACCCAAACACCAATCCCGCATTGCGCAGGTGTATGGCTAATGCCAAAGGAGTTAACATGCCGAAGGACCGTGTGGAAGCAGCCATCAAGCGCGCACAGGGAAAGGACATGGGTAACTACGAGGAGCTTGTTTATGAAGGGTATGCGCCTCACGGTGTTGCTGTGCTGGTTGAGACGGCAACAGATAATCCCACCCGAACTGTTGCAAACGTACGCATGCACTTCAGAAAAGGGGAAGGCAGCCTGGGAAACAGTGGTTCTGTTGCTTTTCTATTCAACCACATGGGTGAGTTTAAAATTAAAAACGAGGGCATCGACCTTGAGGAACTTGAACTTGAACTGATTGATTTTGGCCTCGAAGAGATTGGCGAAGACAGCGAGGGGAACATTGTTCTCCGTACACCTTTCGATTCATTTGGCACAATGAGTAAGGCGCTGGAAGACAAAGGCGTAAACCTGGTTTCCGCAGAGCTTACACGTATACCAACCACTACGGTCGAATTAGACGAAGAGTCGGCAAAAGAAGTGCTTGAACTGGTTGACCGGCTCGAAGAGGACGAGGACGTACAAAAGGTTTATCACAACCTGAAATAAACCCTTCGATTTACTTTTCTTTTTGGGACCAGCAGGACAACGCATGAAGCAACATCGTTGCTACGCTCAGTTCAACGGCATAACACTGGTTTTGCAAATCCCTTGCACAACAACAATGTAAGCCCGGTCAGTTTCCGGCCAGGTGATATCGTGCGCTTGAAAAGGGTTACCGGCCAGCGGGTCAGGGCAGCTACAACCGTGTTGTACAAAACCCGAATGCGGTAACTATAATTACTCCCGCATCATATCGAGCACAATCTCGATGATGTCCTCTGTGTTGGGTTTGCCAAAATAATCACCGTCGCTGCCATAAGACGTGCGATGGGGCTGGGCAGTGATGGTTCGCGCCGCAACGTCTATCCAACGATACCCCCCCTGTTTTTCGAGCACTTCATTATACATGTAGGCAGTCGCACCGCCGGGAACGTCTTCGTCGATAAACACAACCCTGTTCGTTTTTTTCACCGACTCTACGATACTATGGTGGATGTCGAACGGCAGTAATGTTTGAACGTCTATCACTTCACAACTTACACCGAGTTGCGCCAGGCTTTCGGCACTCTCCTCCACAACACGCAGCGTAGAACCATAGGAAACCATCGTAATGTCGCTGCCTTCCCGGGTCACCTCGGGAATACCAAGCGCAACGGTAAAAGTCAGCAGGTTGGATGGAAGCTTCTCCTTTAAACGGTAGCCGTTCAGGCACTCGATAACAATTGCCGGATCGTTGGCGAGCAACAAGGTATTGTACATTCCGGCGGCCTGCACCATATTACGCGGTACGCAAACATACATTCCCCGCAAGGCGCCGATGATCATGCTCATTGGCGATCCGCTGTGCCAGATGCCTTCGAGCCGGTGGCCACGTGTGCGGATGATTATCGGGCAGCTCTGCTGGCCCTTTGTACGGTAGTGCAACGTTGCAACATCGTCACTCAGCGGTTCAAGGCCAAACAACAGGTAATCGAGGTATTGTATCTCGGTAATTGGTCTTAAGCCACGGAGGGCGAGCCCGATACCCTGGCCCACTATAGTTAACTCGCGGATGCCCGTATCAAAAATCCGGTTAGTGCCATATTTTTCCTGAAGACCGGAAAACCCCTGGTTCACGTCGCCGATCTGGCCAACATCCTCACCGAAAGCAAAAACGCGCGGATCGTGCTTAAACAGCTGATCGAAGTATTTATTGAGAATTTCGTAACCGTTTACAGATGCCGCAGTATAAGGTATCACGGCTTTTTCTTCAGGTACATTAAGGGCGGATTTCGGGCCTTCGTTGTACAGGTGCGAATTATAGAGTTCCCGGTTTTCCTGCTTCAACTGCTCATAGTAAACCTTCACCTTTTCCGAAGATGACGACGCTGGGGAGATCAACAAGGCTTTGCTCATCGACCTGAGAACATCACGTCGCATAGGCTCGTGATTGTTCTTTAATTCAGCAGCCAGGGAACGAAGGGTATTGTGCAACTCCTCGTCATCGGCTTCCACCTGGTTGATCAGGTTCACCGCGGTAGATACCTGTTTATCGATCGGTTCCATATACTTCTGCCATGCCCTCACCTTACTCTGCTTCACGGCTTGTTTGGAGGCGTATTCTATTTCCGTTAGCTCATCTTCTGAAGCCAGCCCATTGGCTATCATCCATTGGCGCATTTTCCGGATGCAGTCCCACTCCTTTTCCCAGGCAAGTCGATCTGTAGATTTGTAGCGCTCATGACTACCACTCGTAGAATGTCCCTGGGGCTGTGTCATTTCTTCAACATGAAAAATCGCGGGTACATGGGTTTCACGCATCTCGTGTAAGGCTGACTCAAAAACTTCGCACATACCTGCATAATCCCAGCCCTTTACCTTATATATATTAATACCATTCGTAAGTTCAGTCTTTTGAAAGCCCCTTAAAGCAGTTGATATCGAACCTTTAGTGGTCTGGTACTTTACCGGCACCGAAATTCCATAGCCATTATCCCATACAAACACCGCTAAAGGCACCTGCATCACACCAGCTGCATTTACGCTTTCCCAAAAATGACCCTCGCTGGTACTTGCATCTCCGATGGTGCAAAAGCAGATCTCGTTACCGTTATCGCTTAGATGCGCGAATTCATTGCCGGAGGTTGCCTCCCGGAATACTTTTGAAGCAAATGCCAGCCCTAGTGCCCGTGGCATCTGACCCGCCGTGGGCGCAATATCGCTGGTGATATTCATCCGGTTTACTAAGTCAAGCCAGTCACCCTCCTCATTTACAAAAGGAGTGGCAAAGTGAGAGTTCATCTGCCTGCCGGCACTGAAAGGATCATTTTTAACATCAGGATCAGCATAAAGCTGTGAAAAAAATTGTTCTACCGTAGCAAGCCCGGTCGCGAACATAAAAGTTTGATCGCGGTAGTATCCCGCGCGGAAATCTCCAGGTTTAAAGAATTTCGCCATAGCGACCTGGGCGATTTCTTTCCCGTCACCAAAAATCCCAAATTTTGCTTTTCCCGTAAGCACCTCCCGTCTCCCCAACAAACTAACCTCCCGGCTCTCAACGGCTATCCTGTAATCTTTCAGTACCTCTTGCCTGAATCCATCATACGACATTACATCGTTGCCGGACTCAGTATGGGATTGAAAATTTTCCATCGTCAAAAATATTATTTAAGCCCTATAAATCCATTTTTAAATTCCCGGTAATAAATATCCGGCCGCGGCGTTACTTACTTTCACAAACAGGAGTTTTGTGTATCTTTAGTTCACTTAATAAAAACTTAAATCTGTTGGCTCATTTTCGATGGCATATGCATATGTAAGCTGCTTTCGATACTTTTACAATTATAACAGAATAAACTTCATGAAAAAATTTACTTTGGCTCTTAGTTGCCTGTTACTTACCGTGTTCGCGAACGCACAAAACGCCAACCCGCAAGCAACCACCAGCACAACGGCTACAGCTACTGCAGAT
>JASLBT010000298.1 GCA_030146445.1 Segetibacter sp.
ACAACAGGCCCTTTGTAGAAGTGCTGCAGTTGGCTGGCCTGATCCACCAAAGTTCGGCCTCGGCGGCTGGCTCCTTTGCGGAAATGATCCTCGATCACATCTCATGTGATGTATTGTTTTTGGGTGCCGATGGTATTGATCTGGAATTTGGCATATCCATTACCAACCTAAATGAATCGAGCCTGAATAAAAAGATGATCAGTATAGCGCAGCAGGTCGTGATCATGGCAGATAGTTCAAAATTCGGCAGACGTGGACTTGGCCGGATTTGCAACCTCGATATGGTGCAGGTGATCATAACCGATGATGGCGTAGCTGAGGAGATTGTAAAACAACTGGAGGAGAAAGGTATAATGGTCATTATTGCCGAATAACTCGTCCCTTGCATTGATAAGAGCAATCCACGGATTAAGTTGATCAAAGCAGCACATCTGCAAAGCGAATTATCCCGCTAGTCAACAGCGACCTTGTAATACGGGTCTTCCATGATGTTAACTTCAATTACCTTATCGGCATTTGCCAGTAACTTACGACAGTCTTCGCTCAGGTGTTTCAGGTGCAGTTTCTTGTTGAGTTGGTCATACCGCGCGGTAAGTTTATTGAGTGCCTCTATGCCACTCATATCTACAACTTTGCTTTGCTGAAAGTCAACAATTACTTCGTCAGGATCGTTTGCAACGTCGAACTTCTCGTTGAATGCGGCTACTGAACCAAAGAATAGCGGGCCGAAAATTTCGTAATGCTTGACGCCGTTTTCGTCAATGAACTTTTTAGCCCTGATGCGTTTGGCACTCTCCCATGCAAAAACCAATGCAGAAATAATCACGCCTATCAATACTGCAAGTGCAAGGTTATGCAGCAGGACGGTTATAGCGGCGACAAGGATTCCAACAAAAACATCGTGTCCGGGCATTTTACCAATCATCTTTATACTTGCCCATTCGAAGGTCCCGATCGCAACCATGATCATCAAACCGGTAAGTGCAGCCATAGGCAACTTTTCAACCAGGCTTGCGCCAAACATGATAAACACCAACAACATCGTTGCTGCGATAATGCCTGAAAGCCTCGCACGAGCGCCGGACGAAATGTTAATGAGGCTTTGCCCGATCATCGCACAACCGCCCATGCCCGAAAATAATCCGGTAATCATATTGGCTGCGCCCTGGGCAACCGCTTCTTTGTTGCCCCGGCCACGTGTTCCGGTAATCTCATCAATCAGGTTCAGGGTTAACAGGCTTTCGATCAAGCCCACCCCTGCTATAATGAGTGCGTACGGGAAAATGACCGACAGCGTATCGAAGTTCAACGGTACTTCAGGGATATGAAAAGGCGGGAATCCGCCTTGTATAGAGGCGATGTCACCAACTGTTTTGGTATCGATATTAAAGCCAATAACAACGGCAGAAACAACCAGGATGGCTGTAAGTGATGCAGGTACCACTTTAGTAAGTTTTGGTAAACCCCAGATGATGAGCATTGTGAGCAGTACCAGCCCCAGCATCAGGTAGAGCTGCCCACCTTGCATCCACTGGGAAACGCCGGCAGCATCGCTGATCTTGAATTGGTCGAGTTGCGCGATAAAGATCACCATCGCCAGCCCATTAACAAAGCCGAACATTACAGGGTGCGGAACAAGCCTGATAAATTTTCCAAGCCGCAACAGCCCGGCCACAGCCTGGATTAGCCCGGCAAGCACCACTGCGGCAAATATGTATTCGACACCATGAGATTTTGCCAGTGCTACTATGACGACCGCAACTGCGCCGGTGGCGCCCGATATCATGCCCGGGCGACCACCAAATATCGAGGTTATCAATCCCATGCTAAAGGCGGCATACAGCCCGGTAAGTGGTGAGAGGCCCGCTATCAATGCGAATGCAATGGCTTCAGGTATCAAAGCAAGAGCAACGGTAAGCCCGGATAGGATTTCCGTTTTGTAATTTACTTTTTGCGTCAGATCAAATAAGTTCAAATATTGCTTCATTAAGACAATTTGGAAGTGGTCAATGGGGAAAGCATGCGTTAAACAAACAGCAATGGTACGTCAAGGCGGAAAAGCCGATACTCAAGGTGGAGTAACCGAAGAAGGTAATATGATGTTGCTATTTTTCATTAAGGGTGCAAACCTAGTAAAAACGGACAAGAAAACGCACAGGCCCGTGAGAGGAGGGTATTCGGCAGTCGACCCCGGCTATCTGTCAATGCCTAAAGAAAGTTGCAAGGCCGGGTGGTATTAGGTATTAAGGTATTAAGGTATTGAGGTTGAAGCGCGTTAGCGATTTGGCATTAAGGGATAGGGACAAATTGCAATACTTTTCCTGTAAGAATTGCAGTATTTGAATAAATGTTCAAGCTTTGAACGGTTAATCAAATCGAATGAGTTAGCTATGGCAGCCGAACAGACATCAGTTCACCCCGGGTTTAGGCAAATAGTAATTGT
Source organism: Segetibacter sp. (assembly GCA_030146445.1). GTDB lineage: Bacteria > Bacteroidota > Bacteroidia > Chitinophagales > Chitinophagaceae > Segetibacter. Next base: position 2,444 of record JASLBT010000298.1, read on the forward strand.
CGAAAGTGGCTTTTTTTATTGTTCGAAAAAGGAAGGGTACGAGTTAAAAAGTACAGCAATGTAACAAACTGCTGCTACAAACGGACAGCTTAAATTGGATAAGACGGAAAGCCCAATAAAACAAAAATTGCGGTAATGATCACGCTTAAAAGAACGGATTCAACTTGTCCCGATTTTATTGGACTGATAAAACAGCTTGATGCCGACCTCGCAAAACGCGACGGTGAGGATCATTTGTTTTATGCGAAATTTAATAACGTTGATCGGATAAAACACGTCATTGTTGCTTACCTCAATGAAGTGCCTGTTGGCTGTGGTGCGATAAAAGAATTCGATGGCGGGACTATGGAGGTTAAACGCATGTATACCCTGCCGGAGACACGGGCGAAAGGGATAGCTACCCTGGTGTTAACCGCTTTGGAGCAATGGGCCAGGGAACTGCAGTACCGGCACTGTGTTTTAGAGACCGGAAAGCGGCAGCCAGAAGCAATCAGGCTGTACGAGAAAAATGGGTATACTATTATCGAAAACTATGGTCAGTATGCAGGAATTGAAAACAGCGTTTGTTTTCAAAAAAAACTCGGATAGGGCAATGTTTGCTTGCAGGCAACCAAAATCCCCTGTTTCCTGAATGCTGCTAACGTGCCCGTCAATCATCAACTATGGACAGGCGTTAGACAAGATGCTCCGTGCAGGATGCTCGTAGGTAGAATACCGGCAGCCTTTCAATCTCATCAATGCCATGACCTGCTCACTATGATGTTTGTAGGTGTGCCCCGTTCCTATACGGCAGGTAACTATATACCGGCAACCAGCGGATCTTTTAGTTTATTTCTGCTGGAGCAAAGCATTTGCATGCGTATGCACTGATCCACTAATGCAGAAATTCTTTGTAAGCTGGAGGGCTCGCATTGCATCAACCTTTCCCCCTTTCAATCTCTCCTTTTAGCTGCTGGACTGACCTGGTAAGTTTTACGATTTCCGTCTTGAGTTCCAGCACATCCTTACTTCCAGCTACGGGTGCATTTTTCTCTTCAGCATCCCGGCCGATAAAGAAAGTAGCAAAGGTGGCAGTAACATAACCGAAAATGGTATAGCCGAAAATAGCGATCAGCAAAGCAAGTCCCCTGCCCTCCGGGGTTGCCGGATTGAACTCATTGCCGGCCGTTATCACCCGCATTGCCGTCCACCATAACGCCATACCATAACTGTCGAAGCCAGGGTTTGGCCGTTCGAGCGCGTACATACCGGCTGCTCCGGCAAAGGTTACAATAAGCGTAATTGTAAGCACATAGCCGAATGCCCTCCGTTGCATTGTTCTGCCGAGGCTGTTCATACTTCTATTCAGGGATGAAACAATCCGAACAAGCCTGATCCCCCTTAGTCCCCTGAGTAAACGGACAAACCTGAAAACGCGAACGACTCTTATCGCTGGAATTAGAAGCGAAATAGCCGTTAACCAGTTCTTCTTGAAATAGCGGAGCTTGTCTGGCGACAGAATGAGTTTAACAACGAAATCAATGATGAAAACGATCCAGATCGTCAGGCTAAGGTACTCAAGCGGCTTATTTAAACCCCAAACCAGTTCAATTACGAGCAATACCAGCCAGGCAAAGCCCAGGAAAATCATCGGGCCCTCCAGCAACTTATCGATCGAGGTAAGCAACCGCCGGCGTTCATTCATCAATTGATTTCTCATGAGGGAGGTTTTTTCAAACGGCATTTATGTGCGGCGCAGATCACAGCTATCCGGCAAATTCATCCTGCCGGATCGATCAAAAAAACAGCTGACTGTTTTAGAATGGAAAGCATCGACCTCCTAAATTGCTGCTGTTTAAAAACCGTTTACATTTTTGTTGCGCTTATTGTCTAACTGCCTGTTTAGGTTGTAAGCGGCGCTGATCAAGCCAAGATGGGTAAACGCCTGGGGGAAATTACCGAGGTGCTCGCCCTGGAAACCCAGTTGTTCGGAATACAGCCCGAGGTGATTTGCATAACCCAACATCTTTTCGAAAAAGAACCTTGCTTTTTCCAGTTGACCAGATCGCGATAAACATTCGACATACCAAAAGGTACACATCGAAAATGTTCCTTCGTGACTCACAAACCCATCAGCCGCTGCTTTATCGTGGCGATAACGGTATACTAATGAGTCAGACACCAGTTCGTGTTCAATTCTTGCCATAGTCGACAGCCAACGCGGATCTCTGGGACTGATAAAACGCACCAGCGGCATCAGCAATGTCGCTGCATCAACAGTAGCGGCACCACGATATTGTACGAATGCCTTGGTCTCTTCGTCCCAGAAATCAGTGTAGATGCTGTTGAATATGGTGTCGCGTTCTTTTCTCCATCTCTCGTTATGCGGGAATGATCTTACTTCTGCTATCTTGATCGCCCTGTCGAATGCCACCCAACACAACAGGCGGGAATACAAAAAGTCTTTCCGTCCACCCCTTACTTCCCAAATGCCTTCATCAGGTTGGTTCCAGTTTTCGCTCAGCCAGTTGATATGCTGTTCCAGGTCTTTCCAAAAGTCGTACGAAATAGGCTCGCCATATTTATTGTACAGGTAAACTGAGTCCATCAATTCACCATATATGTCGAGCTGCAATTGTCCATAAGCGTCATTTCCCACCCTTACCGGTGCCGACCCTTTATAACCTTCGAGGTGGTCGAGTGTAAACTCCTCTAATTGCCTGTGCCCATCAATAGAATACATGATCCCTAACCTGTTTTCGCCTTTTATGTCGCGGCACAATTTCTCCACCCAGTGCATGAACGCACCTGCTTCTTTGGTGTATCCCAGCCGGATTAACGCATAGATGGAGAACGATGCGTCCCGGATCCAGGTATAACGGTAATCAAAGTTCCTCGCACCGCCTATACTTTCGGGTAAGCTAAAAGTAGCAGCGGCTACGATTGAACCATGACTATGAGAGGTTAATAGTTTCAGTACCAGCGCCGACCTGTGGACGATTTCCAACCACCTCCCTGAGTACGTAGACTGGGCGATCCAGTTCTTCCAATAGTCAACAGTCTGAAACAAGCTTTCCGTAACAAAGGAGTTAAAGTCTCTCTCATCCGGGTAATGCCTTTCTATGTGTTCAAGCAGGAAGTCGGCCGTTTCAGTTGGCAGTAAAGAAAAGCGGGCTACAACGTCGCTCCCAACTATGGTCAGGGGAACTGAACTGGTCAACCTCAGTACGGTTCCATCCTCGCCGTCGCTGGTGAATATCGCCTGGTTATCCTTTATCAACTGAACAGTATGAGTACTCTTTGCGTAGTTGAAGCGCGGCATACACTTCATCACGTAATGCACTTCGCCCCGAATGGTTGTAACCCGCCGGATCAATTCCTTGCCTTCAAACAGTTCTTCCACCGGCATAAAATCGGTAACCTCACTTACCCCGTCGGGAGATAAAAACCTGGTCAGGAGAACATTGGTATCTGGTAGATACAACTGCTTGGTTTTTTGCTCCGTGAATATCGGGTTCACCTGGAAGCGACCACCTTTTTCCTGGTCCAGCAAAGCAGCAAATATGCTCGGAGAGTCAAAGTTAGGAAAGCACATATAATCTATCGAGCCATCCAGTCCGACCAGCGCCACCGTATTCAGGTCGCCGATAATTCCATAATTCTCAATTGGCTGATAGCCCATAGTTTATTGTTTGTAGGGTAGGTACAATTTGCATTCCATTCCATATATCAGAACAACGTTGCGGGGAGTTGAGCACACCGCAATAACGGTGGTACTGAACAGCATACTGCAAACCAGGGTGATGGTGCGCAGTTTTCTGAGTTTGTCATACGAACGTTACTGTCCGGCGTGGAACAGCTATTGCAGATTTAAGAACGAATGTTGAACACTGGCATTCAAAAGCTCGGAAACTATACCTCAGAGCAGTAAGCCATTAGTCAACCAATTTAAAAAAAGAACAACGATGGATGCTCCTGGTGATAAGCAATATTCTTTTCCGGCGAAGGCATGGATTACAGGGGGTGTATTTGCCCTGATTGTAGTAGTCCTGCTGCTCCTAAAAGCGACCTTCAACGTGCTGCTCCTTATACTTGCCGGGGCCTTGATAGGTGTGCTCTTCCGGGGAATGAACGGGCTGTTGCAACGCAAAACCCGTTGGAAAAATAAGGTTAGCTTACCTGTAACTATTCTTGGAACGCTGATCATTATCATCCTGTTTAGCTGGCTTATCGGGGCAAAGATCCAATCACAATCACAGGAGTTGAGCCAGGCGCTTCCGGGGACGATTGAAAATGCAAAAAATTATTTAAACGAAAGTTCCCTTGGGAAACAAGTTCTACAAAAGGTTTCTTCGCCTGAGGCAAAGAAACAGGCCCAAACTTTTGCGCAGTCGTTCTTTCGAACCACTTTTGGTGTATTGGGCGACATCTATGTCGTTTTGTTCCTGGGGATCTTCTTTACTGTAGGAGCATCCGATTATAAACACGGAATAGTAGCACTTGTACCTACACGCGGCAAGGGCGAAGCTTCACGGGTGATGGACAAACTTGGAGAGAACCTCAAAAAATGGCTGAAGGGTCAACTGTTTGCCATGTTTGTGGTATTTGTGTTAACGGCAATCGGACTTGCAATCATAGGCATTCCTTTATGGTTGATACTGGCACTGATTGCCGGGCTCCTTAATTTTATCCCCAACTTCGGTCCTATGATCGCGATGGTGCCGGCGGTGTTGGTTGCTTTGGTGGAAAGCCCGACAAAGGCAGCATTTGTAGCCGGTTTGTATATCGTGGTCCAGGTTGTGGAAAGCAACTTTATCACACCAATGGTTCAAAAGAAACTTCTCGACACTCCACCGGCAATGATCATCATAGCACAGCTATTAATGACTACCCTGACGGGCGGTTGGGGAATAATTCTGGCAATACCGTTTTTCGTGATCTTAATGACCCTGGTGAAAGAGCTGTACGTGAACAAGCAGGACCAACAGTTACACCAGTAAGCGTGGCCGTTCTTTGTACACCTTCCACATAAACTCTCCAAACATGGTGTTTGCCCAGGCAAACCACTTGCGGGTGAATTTTGATGCATCGTCTTTATGAAAAGACTCATGCATAAAACCTGTTCCGGCATGCGTAGTCCGCAACAGGTCTATAGAATTTTTGATCTCTGAATCGCTTGTGCTCGTTAAGCCGCGCATTGTTATTCCAAGTGGCCAGATCATATCGAAACCCACATGCGGGCCACCAATGCCTTCCCCGGCTTTGCCCCGGAAAAAGAAGGGGTTGTTTTCCGACCACACCAACTTACGCGTGTTTACATAAACGTCATCGTTCGGGTTAACAACACCGAGGTAAGGCATAGAAAGTAAACTCGGTACATTCGCGTCGTCCATCAGTAAGTGACTGCCAAAGCCATCTATTTCATAGGCGTAAACCTTGCCGTATCGGGGGTGATTGACGATGGCAAACTCCTGTAATGTTTTCTCAACCTCATTGGCGAGATTTCTCAGTTCGCTGGCAAACGTTTTATCCTTATTGATGTTGGTGACCATTTCTGCTGCCTGCCGCAGGCTGGCAACTGCAAAGAAGTTAGATGGGATCAAAAAAGATAACAGGGTTGCGTCGTCGCTCGGGCGGAACGATGAACAAATAAGACCTATCGGCTTCACGGGGTAACCATAACCGCCGGGAGGCATTGTGTCACTAGCGTTTTCGGTACGCCGTTGGAACTTGTATGGACCTAAATTTTCCTTACGTTGTTGTTCCCGGAAGGTTTGCAATATCAACCTGATGCTGTCCAACCAGGCCGTGCCAAATGGCGCCACATCGTTGGTTGCTTTCCAGTAATGATAAGCAAGCCGTACCGGGTAACATAACGAGTCAATCTCCCATTTGCGTTCATGTACCCCGGGCAACATCTTCGTTCTGTCGCTCTTCCATTCGCTGATCTTGTTTTCATCCTTGTAGAATGCGTTTGCATATGGATCCTTTAAGATGCAGGCTGCCTGCCTGTTAATCACCCCTGCAATGAGTTGTTGAAGCTCGCGGTCACCTATCATAAACTGCAGGTAAGGCCAAACCTGGGCGGTGCTGTCGCGCAGCCACATTGCATCAATGTCTCCTGTAATTACATAGGTATCCGGGCGGTTGTTTTGAAGGCTGAATTCAACCGTAGTGTCTAAAGTATTTGGAAAGCAGTTTTCGAATAGCCATTTTAATTCCGGGGCAGCATTACTGCTTTTGAACTCCTGTATAGCAGCTTCGATGTTTTTACTGGCAAAATTCCGCTTCTCCGGTGCGATCCGGACCAACGGGAAGTCAGCAGTAATCCGCGAAAAAGAGCGCGCGCTGATCAACGCCCCTGCAGTCACTAAAGCGGTATTGCGGATGAAAGTTCGTCGTTTCATTATTGTTGATGATCTTATTAGGAACGAAAATAAATTAAACCTCCTGATGATCGATCAGGGATGACCAGTGTATGTAAGAACTCACACCGTTGCTTTACGGTGCGGGCACATGTTCGGCAATGCCCCTTCTACGGCCCGAACGGCAGTGTTTTCAGAAAGTGGATCCACATCATCAGCTCTGTTCATCAATAAAGAAAACGGAAGAACGAAGCGATTGTGAACAACACGCGGAACTTCCTCCGGGTTACATCTTACGATGCCGGATGCAGTTTTTTACGCCGGTAGTTTTCTGTCGTAAAATGATGTGGATGGGATCAGCGCCACCCGT
>JASLBT010000447.1 GCA_030146445.1 Segetibacter sp.
CGCATTACAGTTGTTACAACATAAAAACCCCGAACAATTTTCGGGGTTTTTTTATGTTGATGTTTGTCCTTTTCACAAGGGTGTATCATAGCTTCACCTGGCAGCGTGCCCCGCTGCCATAAGAAGATGCGGTACAAGGGAGTGACGCCCGTCCGAGCCGGGTTCATCCGGGCGGGCAACCGGAGCTCGAAAAAGAACTAATGCCTGCTCCAAAAATTCTTACCAATCGTCCGTGATCGTTCTGCCGTATATTGATAAGAGCTGGTTATCCCGACCCATGGTTGCTCCGTAAAGTATTTTTTTGTGACCAGCTATTGAGCACTGATAGAACATCGTTGCGACGCTCCATTCAACAATAAATCTTCCTGCAGCCGGGGAAAAGCCATTGAATTTCTCAACCAAAGTGAGAGGACAATAATGAAAATAATGCTTGTATTTGCCCCTATTCAGCACTGCGGCAAAACACCATTCTGATTGTTGAATGATTTTGAATTTTTAATTTTTTAATTGCTAGATGGCTTTCTTAATCTGCTTTTTCTCAAGTTCGTATTGGTTTAGCCTTTGCTCAAGGTGGTCGCAAATTCCGGAGACATTATCAACCAATACCACCGCGAAAGAGTTGATGGTGGCGGTATTTACAACGTGGTTAACAGCGTCTGTTTCATTAGCAAAATATTCAACCTTCTTCAATGGATCAACCTTTTGAATTCCGCGCTTCAGCAGCGATCCGATTTCAAGCTCCGTTCTTCCCCGAAGGTCGGAGTCCATGCGAATAACTATTTCATCAAAAAGACCAGCTGCCACTTCACCAAATTCAACAATGTCTTTGTCCCTGCGGTCGCCGACACCCGTTATGACTCCCGTTTTTTTGGTTGCAGGAACTGATTTGATGTATTCCCCAAAAGCCCTTAGCCCGTGCGGATTATGCGCATAATCGACCATGATGGAAAAATCGCCAAAATTGTATTCGTTCATTCTGCCTGGGGTAAGTTCTGAAGTGTTCCTGAAGTTGCGCAACGTACACCTGATGGCAGGCATTGTAATCCTGGTTACATACGCGGCGAGTGTTGCACCTAAGACATTTGCAACATTAAACGGCGCTTTGCCATTGTAAGTAACCGGAATATTTTCGACGTAGTCGATCAGCCTTGTATCGTCTCCCTGCCGGATGATGAGTTGGCCATCGGTCCAAATAGCAGCGAGCCCGCCTGCAGCACAATGCGCATGAACACGCGGATTATCGGCAGACAATGAAAATAAGGCGACCTTACAGTTTAAGCCCTGGCTCATCGCATAAACCAGGTCATCGTCTGCATTTAGCACGGCGTAGCCGTCGGCTTTCACCGTTCTGGCAACGACCGATTTAACGCGTGCAATTCCTTCGATGTCGTTAATACCATCAAGTCCAAGATGATCCTCGGCAATGTTGGTCACAACGGCACAGTCACACTGATCGAATCCCAACCCTGAACGGAGTATGCCTCCACGTGCACATTCAAGTACGGCAAATTCAACCGATGAGTCTTTCAACACTACCCTCGCAGAAACAGGTCCTGAGCAATCGCCTTTCACTATCATCTCTTTGTTGAGGTAGATACCGTCGGTAGTGGTGTACCCGGTATAATAACCTCCCTGCTGCGCCATTTGGGCGATCAGGCGGGTAGTTGTTGTTTTCCCATTGGTGCCGGTTACCGCAATTAGGGGGATACGTCCATCGCTTTTGTTGGGAAATAACATGTCGAGAACGGGTGCTGCTACGTTCCGCGGTTTACCAATCGTAGGCTCAAGGTGCATGCGTAAACCTGGTGCTGCATTTACTTCGATAACAGCGCCCCCGGTCTGAACAACCGGGGCAGAAAGGTCGTTCGCCATGATATCTATACCACATACATCAAGGCCGATCACACGCGCAATACGTTCGAATAGCGCGACGTTGGCCGGATGAACCATTTCGGTTACATCTTCAGCCGTACCGCCGGTGCTAAGGTTTGCGGTTGTTTTCAACCACAACTCCATACCTGGCGGGAGCACGCTTTCAGGACCAAAACCCTTTGACGTGAGCAGCTGCATGGTATGGTCATCTATCTTGATTTTCGTTAGCATGTTGCCATGCCCGTCGCCTCGTCGTGGGTCCTTGTTGACACGCTCAACAAGTTCCTGAATGGTATGCAAGCCATCGCCCGTAACCGCTGCCGGTGTTCGTAAAGCTGCCGCGACAAACTTAAAGTTTATGACCAGCGCCCTGAAGTCGTTCCCTTTTATAAACTGTTCAACAATCACCTGGCTGGATATTTTCTTCGCATGGTGAAAGGCTGTAATGGCGGAGCCAATTGTACGGATATCTGTTGTAGCACCTTTACCCTGGTTTCCGTCGAGCGGCTTAACCACGATCGGATAACCAACTTCGTCGATCGCCGAAGCCAGTTGTTCGATACTTTTTATGCAAACACCTTTTGGTACCGGGATAAATGCATCTGCGAGCATTGCTTTTGTCCTGTCTTTATCGCCGGCCAGCTCCATTGCAATTGAGCTCGTACCACTCGTAATTGATGCTTCGATTCGCCGCTGTTTTGCCCCATAACCGAACTGGTAATAAGAGTCGTCCAATGGGATCACAGGTATCCCCCTGTTTACAGCCTCATTGACGAGTGAGCCGGTGCTCGGACCAGGTTTTTTGTCGATTATGATCGCTTTTATCTCGTCCACTTCCTTCTGGACATTGCAGCTTGCCCCCCGAAGAAGGGACTCTACGATCCGAACTGCGGCTTTACCTGCATATAGACCCGCTTCCTCTATCTCGTATGGAAACAGTACAACATTGCTGTCACGAATGGGTTGGTTTAACGTCAGCGGCTTACAATTGCTGCCTGCGGCTTTCTGGAGAACAGCAGCTACCGCGCCTATAAGCCCGGTAAGTGAAACAGGTTGTCCTGTACTGTTGAGGTATGCAAGGTTGTCGTTGCCGGTACCGTTAGTGTCGTTGTTCAATGCCGTGAATAGCGCTATAAATCTTTCGTAGAGTTGAGCTAGCTTGTGTAGGGGGCAATGCTGCTTTTCATCTGTTTGAAGGGTCATCAATACTAACCAGGGATTTTCTACTGACCAGTAGTTCGGGCCCCAGAGGGCCTTCATCCGCTTAATTTTCATGCAAGCTTTACTGTAAGTACAATTAATTCTGTGCCATTCTCCGGTTTAATGTGGCTGTTATGCGCTCATCTGTGAAACTTTGATATGCTCTCCAATAGAATCAGCTAAACAAACCTGGTAAAGGACATGACGGCAAACGGAAAGCAACCATACAACCGTGATTAAAACGTGGAAATAACTAATATGTACAAACATTTACTCACAACTTTGCTGCCCGTCGGACTGACTGATATAAGTAAATGATTATATATAAAAATTTTGTCTCTTTTGGTTTGCAAGCCGAGGGAATGCTAATTGTAACTATTGGTGGAAAAACACTGGAGGAAAAAGAAGAGATTCACCTTGGCGACATCAAAAGGATATTATTTGGACAGGCTCCGCCAGAATTTTTGATTGAAGTTTTTTTAGAACATTAATTTATTTACATCGCTGCAATTATAATCATGCAGTGCCTTGGTAAGCGGATGAATGGCCAAATCTCCGTTATGGAGTTGGCTG
>JASLBT010000464.1 GCA_030146445.1 Segetibacter sp.
TATCGCCCATAGAACCCATCACCCTGGTTCGCCTGCCCGCATACGAAGTAAAAGCTTCCATTGAAAAGTTTGCCGTAACATTATCTGCGAACCGGATGCTGGTCACATAATGATCGGGTTGGTCGTTATCCATTCGGTAAACACAACGGCCATAATTGGTGGTCTTCAGCCGATCCATGATCTCATCGGCGTGTTTCGACTTGTCTTCTGAAAGGTCGAATACATTTAACCGTTGCCGTTTGTCGTAGTAGCTTCTGATAGCCGAATATGGACATTCACGTTCAACCTTACAGCCATCCGTACAACGGTTCGTACTGCCGGGAGGTGCATTTTCTTTCCTGAACCATTTCAGGTCGCCCATAGCAATGATCTGCTTGCTGGGTTTGTCGATCACCCATTTGATGATGTCGAGATCATGGCATGATTTCGCAAGAATGATGGGTGTTGTTTCCTTTGAATTATGCCAGTTGCCACGAACATAAGAATGGGCCATATGGGTATGCTCAATGGGCTCAAGGTGTTGCACACTCATGATCTCTCCCACAGCGCCCTTTGCCAACAATTCTTTCATTTTTACAAAGTACGGCGCATACCGCAGAACATGACAAACTGCAACTATACGACCGGTTTTTTTTGACATTGCCAGGATGTCGCGGCATTCTTTTTCCGTAGGTGCAATCGGCTTTTCGAGCAACACGTCGTAACCCATTTCAAGCGCTTTCATACAAGGGCCATAATGAAGCCTGTCCGGTGTAGATATGATGATTGCATCAGCAAACTTGGGGCGTTGAAAAACGTGTTCCCAGGTCGTAAATCGGTTAGCATCCGGGATCGTATGAATTTTGGCATAACGGTCGTTCCGGTAAGGTATCGGTTCGGCCACACCAACGATCTTCATCTGGGTAGAATTCCCCGCAGCAAAGCCACCATAAACCATCCCACGATTGCCGGCACCGAGTGTAATTGCCGTAACCGGTTTGTCGGGTTTTTTATGCAGCGGGTTTGGTGGTATCGCAAATTCATATGCGTTCTCGCCGGTACGCGCCAACAGCTCTGTGGAAACGATTGTACCGCCAAGGCTAAGCGCAAACGACTTTAAAAGTTTTCTCCGATTCATAACAGCAGGTATTGTTCAGGAAATGTACTTAATAAGTTCTATGTGGCCTTCTTTTGTGATTCACCGGGTCCATCGTTGTTGCCTCCCGCAAACCTGTTGCACCCCACCCAACTGACGCGGGATTTGCGTACTGGCTCAACGACTTACTTTGTCCGTAACACAACGTCAACCGGGAGATGATCCGACGCGTACTTTTCGTCGATGACCCTGTGTTTGGCGACTGTAAATGCAGTTGATGGTCGATAAGCAACGAAGTCGATTGTTTTGGTTGGATTGATCACCGGTATTGTAAAACCGCATTCCCTGATACAACTCCTGGTAAAAGATTGATCAAGAATGTTGATGACCGGAGTTTCCGCAACAGCATTAAAATCACCTGCAATCACCACGGGAAGCTTCTCCTGTTGTAATAGGCCGGTAATCTTTTGAACCTGCAATACCCGGTTTGTATCTGACCGCTGGGCATCCAGGTGTGTACAGGCAAAAACAAGCTTACTATTATTCGGAAGGGTAACCTCGGCACTCGCGAGGGTTCTTGGTTCGCCATTTGTACCCGCTGCCGTAGGAAGCGGGGTGTTCTTCATTTGTGCTAATGGCAGCTTTGATAAGATCGCAACTCCATACTCCCCGCCATCATAGTCGATAGCCTTGGCAAAATAAAAGTAAGGCATGCCGGACAACCGGGCAATTTCTTCTGCCTGGTTTGATGTTTTACCGGAGCGGTTTGTATATACGTCTACCTCCTGTAATGCCACGATATCGGGCGATGCTTGTTTGATCACTTTGGCAATTGCATCCAGGTCAATTTCGCCCGGCTTTGATGGCGGGTTAGCATGATGAATGTTGTAACAAAGCACATGCAGTTCGGTTGAGCCGGAAGCCGTTGAACCATTTCCCTGCAAGGCCTTACGTGTGCAGCCCAAAGCGGCCAGAACAATTACGAGGAGAAAAGACCAAAGATTAAATCTCATTAGAGCAGGTAGTTAGATTATTGTGAAGAAAGTTATACTATAGATTTCTAATCGTGTTTACCCATCCGTTTTGACGTTGCCACGGTAGCTATTATGGCCATCCATTTTGAAGATCTCAATCGGCGAGCATTATTTTTTCAATCGTAGCTGTGCGAACAGGTTGGGATAATCTGAGATAATTCCATCAACACCCATATCCACTAATCTATTCATTTCGTCAACCGTATTCACTGTCCATGGAATCACCTGCATACCTTTCCCGTGGCATTCGTCTACAACTTGTTTCGTCAACATTGCGTAATTGGGACTATAGGCGTTTGGCGTGAAACCGAGATTGTTGAGTTGGGCTGCGAGAGGAACTGTTGTATTCTCCACCAGGTACGAAAGCCTGATCGATGGATGTGAATTATGTATGTACTGCAGCGGTCGCACATCAAACGACTGGATGATGGTTCGCTCGATGATCTTTTTATCATTTAAAACGGCGATCAGCAATTCGGAGAATTCCCGCGGTGCCGGGTGCCGTGTGCCATCAAATCCAGCCCTTGATTTGATCTCGATATTGTAGAGCATGCTTTTGCCTTTTGCCCTGGCATAAGTTTCCACTGAGTCAATCAACTCGGTGAGCAGGGGTTTGTAGGCAGGAATTTTCCGTTGCTGCGTAAAGCCGGGGTGAGGCTTTAGCCCCACGTCGTATTTCCTGATGCTATCATAATCCATTTTGTACAGCAGTAATTCCTCAGCTTCTTTCTTGGCCAGGTGTTTTCCGTCCGGCGTGGTGGTAATGTTTTCGCCAAAGTAAGGATCGTGCGATACAACGACCTTATTGTCGCGTGAGATAACCACGTCCAACTCCAGCGTGGTCACATTAAGATCAACTGCATTCTTCATTGCAGGTATGGTATTCTCCGGCATCAAACCACGGCCGCCGCGATGGGCCTCGAAATCGAACTTAGTGGTTTGGTTGCCCGAAGAAACGGATTTCCGGGAAGTACAGCCGGAATGTATAACTATTGCCAGTAGTATCGGGCAAATCAATTTTTTCATGTGCATTAGTTTAGATGACCGCCTTGCTTAAGTACCCTGGTTCAAAAGGGCATAGCCGGCGGCATTTAAATGAAGACCGTCAGCCGTATACTTTTATCGAGTTTCTTATCCGCGTTTAAGAAGCGGGATACAAATCCATTACCGTAAATTTTTCCTTTTACCTAACTCCTTCAACCGTTCGTTTACCCAAAGAATATGTCCGTCTTTATTGTAGTGATTTTGTGTAAACTCGTTGTTCACCGGCATTAGCGTATGAAAATAGATTTTAGTTCCTGGTGACTGCCGCCTGATGGTCGAGACGATGGTTTTATAGTTATTAAGAATGACACTGCCGGGAATGTTCCTGCAGATGTCGTTAATACCAATGAGCACAAAAACTTTTCAGGTTTTTCCTTCGATCACCTCCTGTAATCTGTCAATAACACCAAAGGTAATGTCGCCGGAAATTTCCCGGTTTCTCGCATTGGTAATGCCCAGTTGTCCGTTCCAGTCGGTACCCGCAGTAATGCTGTTTCCAAGAAAAGTGATATCTGCCGGTGCATTTGGGAACGTCTTAAACAAGCCAACTTTAATAAATGTTTGTTGGGCCGATAGCTACTATCCCACCTGGTCTGCTGGCTGCTTGCGGGTAGAGAAACTACGATAATGAAGATAATAGAAACAAAAAGGTGCTTTAAATCAAGCATGAGTTATTGTTTAAGCAATCATTTCATATTTATTGCCAAAACGGTCGGTAGCAAGTATTTTAACTTCGTTCGCCCCGGGGGGGATTACTGCCTTAAATAAATGATCTGTTTTCTTTGGTTCAACAAACGTTCTGGATTTAGGCAACTGGTCGCCTTTGTACAGGGCAACTGCTAAAGGATCATAATCATTAAAGCGTGGCAATGCACCTTTGCTTACACCATCAACCTGGTACTCTACTGTCCATGTTGGATCCCAGTTCCAGACATTTGCTACAAGTTGCCGTTCATTGTTGGCTGCCTTCTCCATCATTGCCCTAATCTGGTGATTTTTATGTTGACCAACTGATTTATAATACCAGCTTAAGCTGGTACCATCGACTTCGTAAACAGCATAACCAGGCGGTGTTCCATCGCCACATATGGGTCCTGTCCACCAGGCACCGCACACGGTTCCATGAACGTGTTCATAAATATTACCGCTAATTACATTGTTGTTGTAATGGGTATGACCCGTCATGATGTGCACGTTGTAGTCCTTTAAGAGATCATAAAGCGCCTGCTTATTCTCTACAGCATGCACAGGTATATGGGCACACAATACAACCAGCTTTTCCTTTGGGACAAAAGCAAGATCTCTTGCCAACCATTTTAGTTGGTCTTCTGAAATAAAGCCTTTGTATTCACGCTCATTACCCAGATACCAAACGTCGTCCAGTACCACGTAATGCACCTGCCCGCGGTTAAATGAATAATAAGCCGGACCATAAGTTTTCCTGAAAGTATTATCAGAAGTTTCATCTCCGCCAATTCTATAATCCATATCGTGGTTGCCGATTACCTGGAAAAAAGGCAGGCCACACTGGTCAACCGCAGCATTATAGCTGGTGAATAAGGGAAGGTTGTCCCACACGAGGTCGCCCACACATATGCCGTGGATCAGGGTATTTGCAGGCAGAGATTTTATGTAGTTCTGCACATCGGGCACGGATTGCGTCATCAGTTTTTGTACATCATTGGCGTTCTTGATCTGGGGATCCGCCCAAATCATAAACTGGTGTTGGTCGTCACCCACACCTAATGCCTCCAGGTGGAAATCCAGGTTATCTGTAGATGACAGTTCTTTATAGTGTCGCGCAATATGTTTCTCGTGCGGCAAAGCATATCCCGATGGAATGGATACAAATACGTGCTCTGCGTTACCGGCCTTTTGAAATTTATACTCCCCGTTTGCGGCAGTTTTCACCACTGAAAAACCATCACTTACGACCACGTCAGCAAGCCCTTTGCCACCTGATGACACCGTTCCCTTGATTAGAGCGCCGTCTTCCGTAGCGGAACTTAAACGTTTACTGCACCCGGCAAGTAATCCTCCGGTGATCCATAAGAGGTTTTGTAAGAAATTTCGTCGTTGCATTACAATTCACTTAATTGATCAGATTAATCGATAGCATGGTTGCCGGGAGCATTTTCCCTTACCCCACCCGATGCAGAAGCCGGCGAAAATGATGAGTTCCCGACAAGGGCACCCCATGAGTAAACATGCAGGGGACCTCTGCCTTTCCTCAAAAGCAGGAGGTTAAGTATAGTATCCATTTATGGGGAATACGGATTGCTGCTGCCATAAAAAACAAAAGTACAAGGGAGTGACACAACGGCCGACGCCATGAAAAGCGATTGCTTGTCTCCAAAAAAGTGGCAGTTGGAAAGCAACCGTTCAGATGGTGTCCGGACCCTTGTTTTCTTAATCTTAGATGTTCGTTTTTTTGAGCCAAAGGCACCACCTCAATTCAGGTGTCTGTCAGCGGCAAGTAGCGTTTTGATACTGAAGTTACTATAAAACTTTGGTAGATCCTTCCCCTTCAATTTCGGTTATCGTTGAGCTTTTATTTAAGTCGACAAATGTTTGTGTTCTCGCTTTCATCCACCTTCCCAGCACTACGTTATATTCACCTCCAAGCATATTGAAAAACCCCCGGTCGCTTGTTGGATAACTGAGGTTAAGTGTATTGGAGCCCATCCTGTAAAATGGTTGATCCTGTAGCGTGATCGGGTTCTTAACATCGTACCAGTCGTTATTCGTGATGCGATATCCCCTTTCTCCCAGGTATAAACTGCCCCCTGTCGCGACAAAGATCACGTCGACAGGCTTAGTTGCCAGGTTAACGGCTGTTCCCTCGAAAACTGCTATCCCTGAAGCATTACCACTGTTGGCAAACAAACCGTTTGTTGCATTACCTATATTATCGTCGCCCCGCGTATTGGTGTAATTGAAAGACCTGATCCAGTTGGCGCCTGCTATACTCGTGGACCCTGAACCATTGATCACTGTGGTTGCACCGCCTACATAGAAAAAGCTTCCTTTAGCTGCGGTGCCAGTGGTGAGGTTAAATTTATAAGTACGTTGTCCTCCTGTTCCCCAACCATTAACCGGGGCTCCTGTTGGTGCTGCGGAGTTAGCGTTATTGGTAACAACTACCGCGAAAGGCGTTGCCTCGAAATTGATATCCCTTGTCGCCATAAGCTGGATATACTCATAATTACCGTCGCCCCCCTCAACATCAGGCATAAAACCGGAAATAATCACCGACTGTACCTCTACCGTTGAACTGAGCACCACAATGTCGTTTGCAGTACGTACGCGGAGTTGCGGCGAGAGGCTTTTATCGGGTGATATTGTATTGAAAACAATTCCATAATAATTGGCATTAAACGACAGGTTGCTGTTGGCAAATGTTGCAGTTGGCTCAGTATATAGGTTTAGATCACCAAAACCATCATTCACGACTTTATTTCCCGATAACACATCGGTAGGTGCAGGTAAGGGATTGAAACCGCCCTTGACAATTACGACCAGTGTGTTTTCAAATCTTTCAGGGTCGGCAAGGATCTGGCTGGAGGGTACCCGGTTAGCGGGAATTGCATTGCCGGAAGATATCTTTGTTACGGCCGTTGCGGGAACACCTGTGATCTGCAGCA
>JASLBT010000049.1 GCA_030146445.1 Segetibacter sp.
AGCACCCGGTACTCGGGCTGTCCTGACTTGCTTACCGAAAATAACACCTCTACTTTCTTGTCGGGGCTTACCACCTGTACAACTTTCGACTGTGCCGAAAGCCCATTGATCAGCACTAAGCAGCTGAATAAAAAAACCAAGGGCTTGAAAAGCTTTTTTGTCATATTGAGCATGTAGTATTAGAGTTGCAGCAAGGTCATGTTAGTTCGACCGTAAGGAAGATTTTTAAGCTAAGCCGTTCCCTGTTTAAAGACAACGTGAACTATGTTAGCTATAACCCGGCTGTGGCCAAAACCGGCCAACCTTCTATCCAGTTGAGTTCGTTGATGATCAATTTTGACCTGCCGCGATCCTTTGCGTCGTAACCATGATAAATGATATAGTCCTTACCCTCGAATGTATACGCTGAATTATGACCTGCACCAAACCACTCTTTATTATCGCCTTGTACCACCGGTGAGCCTCCATTTGCATCCATGCGGACTCCTGCTTTATCCAGGTATGGCCCATAAATGTTTTTGCTTCTGCCAACAACAACTTTATAGTCACTTTTTTCGCCACGGCAACAATAGTCCCAGGAAACAAAAAGGTAAAAGTAGTCGTCCTTTTTAAAAATGAATGGTCCCTCAATTGCGGCATTACCTGCCACACTGTCCTGGATGTTAGGGTTCCTTGGGCGCTTTGCAATTGTATACCATTCCTCCGGCTGGGCTACAGATAGCAGATCCTTGTTCATCTTCACCAGCTTAATGCCTCCCCAAAACGAACCAAAATCCATCCAGGGTGTTCCGGCATTATCGAATGCAAGATTTGCATCGATTGCGTTGAACATATCGCGTCCCGGCACCGATTGAATTACTTTGCCTTTATCGATCCACCTGAAATCTGCTGAGGAACTATCAAGGGTTTTATTCACCGCCACCCCGATACAGGACGTATTTTTTCCAAAGGCAGAAACTGCATAATATAGATAGTACATTCCATTGTGAAAGGTGATGTCGGGCGCCCACATGCTATTGCCTCTATACTTTGGCAATGCTTTCGAAATCCACTCCGGTGTTTCTGCAAATACGGGTTTTTCCTTGCGCCAACTCGACATGTCGGCAGAAGAATATACCGACACGCCATTCCCGGTGGTGAAAAGATAATATTTTTTGCCCTGCCTGATCATCACAGGATCGTGCGCAGGAGTCTGGCGCGTCGGGGTTATGGTGCCAACCGGTGGCGGGGTAAACCTTCGCCTGCTGGTATCTGTTGGAACTGTTGTTTGGGCAATAGAGGCGGTGGCAATGCAAACAAAGAAGAGAAAAGATGCAAGTTTCATACGATTCAATGCGTTAAGGCCAGGGATGACCCTGGTGTTAAAACTATGGATTATACACGCAGCAACAAAACTTAACCGAAAAATCGGCGGGCAATGTTTGCAGGATTGGATCAGGGCTTTTTCTAAATATCCTGGGTCAGGCAGGAAGTATTTAGCTGGCTTTACTGGTATTGGTAAGCAGTTAAGAGAAGCTGAATAAAGAATATAGCGTAAAAGTGAGTGACACAACGATGATCAACAGCATTCCTACTGCTGGCTCCCGAAAAAAACCCGCTATGTTAACACGCTTCGATCACGAGGGACAATCTCCGGAAGAAATCAATGACTTTACTAGCTTGCAGGTACGATCAACAGCAAACAACTACCTGAAAAGCCGTTGATGAGATTGGTATGCCGGCATACTTTCGACATACTGGGTCCGCGATTTGCGGCTATAGATTAAATGTTAGCAAATGAAAGAGATTGAAGACATTGTTGCTGCTTATAAAAAGGCACAATCATCTGGCTTACGGTCGGCGCTTGCAACTGTCGTTCATGTGGAGGGGTCTTCGTACCGAAGACCGGGAGCAAGGATGTTGGTGACAGACGATGGGCGCCTGACTGGTGCCATAAGTGGCGGATGCCTCGAGGGAGATGCGCTTCGAAAGGCGTTGCTGGCGATTTCGGAACAAAAGAACAAACTGGTTACTTACGATACTACTGATGAGGACGATTCGAGGTTTGGTGTTCAGCTGGGTTGTAACGGCATCGTACACATCCTGTTCGAGCCGATCAACGATTCGGAACCTAACAATGCGGTAAAGCTGCTGGAGGTAACAACGCAACATCGCCGTGATGCAACATTGGTAACGCTTTTTTCGCTGAGCAGGTCTTCACAGGTTCAACCCGGAACAGTGCTCTTATATCATAATACTGAATTTCAGTACACCAGCCTAGCCGACGATGCAAAGCTGTCGTTGCAGCCAACCGTTTTGCAAGTGGCTGAGCAGCGGAGATCATTAATAACGGAACTTGAATTTGCTGATGAAACTTTCACCGGCTTATTCGATTTTATTCAACCGCCGATTTCACTGGTAATTTTCGGAGCAGGAAATGATGTGATACCGGTTGTCACGGCTGCAAACATACCGGGCTGGCATACAACAATAATCGACGGGCGGGCCAGTCATGCTACAAAGGAGCGTTTCCCCGGCGCCAAAAACATTGTGATCGCCAAAGCTCACGAGGCACTGTTGAACATTCAAAACGATAGTCGTACAGCTTTTGTGTTAATGACGCATAATTACAATTACGACCGCGATATTCTACAAGGCTTATTGAAGAAAAATTGCAGGTACATTGGCACCCTCGGCCCGGTAAAAAAGCTCGAACGTATGCTGGATGAACTCGGCATCGGCGAGCCTGCAGATGTGTTCAGCCGGTCACGCCATATTTATGGTCCGATTGGGCTCGACATAGGCGCCGAAACTGCTGAGGAGATTGCGATGTCGATTGTTTCCGAAGTTTTGGCGGTGTTCGAAGGCAGAAATGGATTGTCTCTACGGGAAAAACGAAATGCCATCCACGAAAGGAAGTCAGAACCAACTGCCGGTAAAATTAATTAGGCGACATCCGGGCGTAGAATATTTTTGGTCTACAATATGGGGATATTGCCCGATTTCCCGCAACGTTTATCGTCAGAACGAATGCATTTATGCTTTATCTTTAAAGGATAAACATTGCAGTGCTAAATTTCACCTGTTCGCATAAAGATCATTACGCCTTAAGGTCGTTTTTATTTTCATGTGCCTTATTCCTCCTGATTTGCTTTGGCAACACTGCCAGGCTTTTTGCACAACTTTGCCCCCCGAACATTGATTTCGAATCATCCGGGTTCGACCGTTGGACCTGCCATACAGGTTCTGTGGCGGCTGTTGGCGGCCAGAACATCATTTCATTAAGTCCTTCAGGATCACCCGTGGTCGACAGACACACCATGATGTCAAGTAACCCCGGTGATGGCCTTGATCCCTTCGGTGGTTTCCCGG
>JASLBT010000215.1 GCA_030146445.1 Segetibacter sp.
ACCAGGTGCATGCAATGAAGATGATGCAATTGATAATAACAAAGATCAACGCATTGTTGGCCGACACAATGCCTGCAGGGATCTCCCGGATAGCAGTGCGGGGATTTCTTGCGTCAAAGTTCTTATCCAGCCAGCGATTAAACGCCATTGCAGCACTTCGTGCGGTCACCATGCAAAGCAGCACAAGGGCGAAACGGATGGCAATCTCCGAAGCGGTGGCAGGCAGGTTATTATACTGGCTAAGAAATGAAGGTGGAAACACCTGGGTGTGCCAGCCAGGTTTCGAAGTTGTAATGCCGGTAAATTCGATCAGGCCTGTTTTAACGCAAGCGAGAAAAAAGCCAATGAGCGCAAAAGGCAATGCAAAAATGGTGTGACTAAATTTAACAAGAGAAAAGTAATGCCGTATCGTTGACATGAAAAGTTGATTAGAATACAATGGTGCAGTTTGCGACGCCCCTTCCGAATACGCAACAAGCGGGCAACGATCTCGAATAGCAGACTGATGCCGGGTACAAAAATAAACGATCACAGTCAAACGGGGTTATTTAGCTGGCAGCGTTCCCCGGACCAACTCCCAGAAAACAATTCCGGCTGCAACGGATACGTTCAGAGAGTGTTTCATGCCCATCTGTGGTATTTCAATACAGCCATCGGCAAGTGCTAAAACCTCTGCGCTTACCCCTTCCACCTCATTGCCAAATACAATTCCAAGGGGCGCCCCTCTGCTGCTAAACTCTTGCAATTGAATACTACCTGCCGCCTGTTCAATACCATATACAAGGTAACCCTCGGTCTTGACTGCACGAACGGCTTCAATCGCGGAAGGAAAATACATCCAATCAACGGTGTCGGTTGCACCAAGTGCTGTTTTTTGAATATCGCGGTGAGGAGGCTGAGGCGTATAGCCGCAAAGGAAGATGGCTTGCAGCAGAAAAGCATCAGCCGAACGAAAAACACTGCCCACATTATGCATACTCCTGATGTTGTCCAGAATGGCAATCACCGGTGTTTTTTCTGCTTCCTTAAAAGCTTTTACCGATTTGCGGCCCAGTTCATCCATGCTTAATTTTCGCATGTGCGCAAGGTAATTACTTCCTTATTTTTCGTTTCCAGTAAATTGTTGCGATTACTGGGTCTGCCGCCTGAAAGATACACCTGCCAGCATTTCAGTTTTTTTTGGTCTCCTGGCCGTAGCGGCAGAGAAATCACTGCGCAGGTTAAAACATCACTTTACACCAGACCGATCTCATCGGAGCGGCTAACAGCTTGCCGGGGTTTTTCACATGACGCGAACTGCGCATTTGACAACTGAAGTGTTGGGGACTCAACCCAGGAAAATAGCCGTCAAAAGTAGGCTCTACGCAACGAAAGCATTAACCTGGGGACATGAAGAGAGCCTTTTTACGAATGGGAAACGAAGTCGATCAGATAAACGCACATAAACCCGGATAGTTGCTCTTACATGAGGTTCTTTCGGGCGCCATCACCAGCGCGTTAACAACGATCGTAGTCAGGTGCAACTTATTCGTAAGTCACTCACTTTCACTCCAGCACCTTCATCCGACAACGACTTCGACCAGTGACCTCAACGTGGTTTCTATCGCACCCACGATACCCTTCAACAACTCAACCTATAAATTCATCAGCTTTTCCCGAATACCTCAATGCCACATACACAATCCGTAGTCCGTAATCGGGGAATCTCTCCCTTAAATCCTAATTTTAGAACGTGAAACTCGAAAAAACTCCGGGGTACCAGGTCATTAGTGAATGGCTGGCGGGAAAAGACATGAAGCCATTTGAATTTCAGCAGGAAACCTGGCGGGCAATTCATGCGCAACAAAGCGGCCTGGTAAATGCCCCCACAGGTTTCGGGAAAACGTACTCGGTGTACCTGGGTGCACTCATCAACTTCATAAATAAAAATCCAAAAACCTACAGAACAAAGCGCAGGAACGGATTGCAGTTACTTTGGGTTACGCCCCTGCGGGCGCTTGCCAAAGACATTGGTCGGGCAATGGAAGAGGTGATTTCGGAACTGGGAATGAGCTGGCAGGTTGGTTCCCGAAACGGGGATACCGATTTAAATGAACGCGCAAAACAGAAGCGCAATATGCCCGAAGTACTCATCATTACCCCGGAGAGCCTGCACCTTTTACTGGCAACAAAAGATTACTCCGTCACCTTCAATACCCTGCAAATTATCGCAGTAGACGAATGGCACGAACTGCTTGGAAGCAAGCGAGGTGTACAGGTAGAACTGGCAATCAGCCGGATTGCCGGTCTTAAAAACAGGGCTTCCACAGACGACCTGGCTGACGCGAAAACAGCAAGCAGTGAAAATGGGATTTCTTTGAAAGCTAAACCAAGAGTGGCGAAATGGACCGGGGCTACAGGCCCGGGTATGTATCAACTGTCGGTCTGGGGCATCAGTGCTACCATTGGCAATCTTGAAGAAGCCCGTGATGTGCTATTATCCCCCCTGCAGCAGCTAAGCAAGCCGGAATTTTTGAAAGGTGCTCTTTTTCCCATCATCGTTGCCCGGCTGAAGAAGAAAATTGCTATCGAATCGGTCATCCCGGAAGAGATCGAAAAGTATCCCTGGGCGGGGCACCTCGGCCTCAACCTCGCCGAGCGGGCCATTGAAATCATTCGCGCGAATACCACTACCCTTATGTTTATCAATACGCGCGGAATGAGTGAAAGATGGTACCAGAAAATACTCGAGCTCGCTCCTGACCTGGCCGGAGCTATTGCACTGCACCATGGCAGCATAGAACGCGAACTTCGGACCTGGGTGGAAGAAGCCTTACATACCACTAAGTTGAAAGCAGTTGTCTGCACCGCGAGCCTCGATCTCGGTGTTGATTTCAGGCCGGTGGAGACCGTGATACAGGTGGGTTCACCCAAAGGAGTTGCCCGCTTTTTACAACGTGCTGGACGCAGTGGTCACCAACCGGGCAAGGTGAGCAAGATCTATTTTCTTCCCACACATACGCTCGAACTTGTGGAGGCCGCTGCGCTAAAACAAGCCATGCACGAAAACCTGATAGAGACCCGTGAACCGCGGATGCTTTGCTTCGATGTGCTGATCCAATACTTATGTACGCTGGCGATAGGTGAAGGTTTTTTACCCGAACAAATCTACCAGGAGGTGAAAAGCACATGGTGTTTTAGCCACATCAATGATGATGAATGGTCGCAAATGCTGAACAGCATCGTCAGTGGAGGTGAAGCCCTGCAACAATATGACGAGTACAAGAAAGTGGAAATAGGCGATGATGGTATTTACCGGATCCGCAACCGCCGGATTGCAATGCGACACCGGCTGCATATCGGAACGATCGTAAGTGATTCGATGGTGAAGGTGAAATTTATGGCCGGTGGCTATATTGGGGTTATCGAAGAGTCGTTTATTTCGCGACTTGCTGCCGGCGATGTTTTCACGCTTTCGGGGCGGGTGCTCGAATTTGTGATGATCAAAGACATGACTGCACTCGTGCGGAAATCAAATGCAACGAAATCAAACATTCCCAGTTGGAACGGCGGGCGAATGCCGTTGTCATCGAACCTTGGCAAGATGTTGCGAAGGAAGTTTAATGAGGCACATTTTAACGCAACCGACGTAGAATTGCTCGCCTTGAAACCCCTGTTCGATCTGCAACAGGAATTGTCGCATGTACCACAGGAAAATGAACTCCTGATTGAGCAGATCGAAACCAAAGATGGATTTCACCTTTTTGTTTACCCGTTTGAAGGCAGGCTGGTACACGAAGCCATGGCGGCGATACTTGCCTACCGCATCAGCCAGATCACACCGATTACCTTTTCGTTTGCGATGAACGACTATGGTTTTGAATTGCTCAGCGATCAACCCATCCCGGTAGACGATACAAATGTGTATGAACTTTTTTCTACCGACAACCTGTTTGCCGACATTCAAAGAAGTGTAAACTCGACCGAAATGGCGATGCGCAAGTTCAGAGACATTGCAGTAATTGGAGGGCTCATTTTCCAGGGGTTCCCGGGTGAACAAAAGAAAACCCGCCACTTACAATCTTCGGCAGGACTGCTGTTTAGGGTATTCAGCGAATACGATCCGCGGAACCTTCTGTTAAGGCAGGCTTACAACGAAGTGATGGATCAGCAAATGGAAGAGGTTCGTTTGCGCAACATGCTCGAACGTATTCAACAATCTGCGATCATCCTCACCTACCCCGACCGGCTCACCCCCTTCTGTTTCCCGATAAAAGTCGATAGCATGCGAGAAGACATGAGCTCAGAAAAACTCGAAGACAGGGTGAGGAGAATGCAAGCGAAGCTTACTTCGTGAGAGTTATGTTGAGTGCGAAAGCGTTTTGAATTTATGAGTTATGGGTCAATCGCCTTTTGCTAAGCGCTGCACTAAACCGGGTGAATAAAGCGACCATAGCACAAGAGAGTGACGCATCACCAACTTGGGGCAGGCTACAAGGATGCCGAAAAGAATTTCTGCAGCTCGGTCCCAAAAGATAACTGCAACTAAACTGCCCTGGATACGGGTGCTCAGCCAAGAAATGTAGTACACCTCGTTCACCAAAGCGTATTTTACAATCGACCGCTGCAGCAAACTAAGGGGTATGATTTTACCTTTTGACTTTTAACTTTTGACTTTTGACAGCCTTTCCGCTTTATAACTACTTTTGACTGTTTGGCAGCCCGTGCCCGGGTTAAAACATCTACATGGGATCCGAAGGAAATAGCAGTTTTGTTGAGAAGATGAGCGGCAAGATCATCATTGCTTTCGCATTGGTGTTGCTGTCGCTTGGTGTGATGTGGCTCGTGAACAACCTGGCATTTAATAAAATAAGCACCATTGTTACAGAGCTGTCGACACCAAACGAAAAGCTCCTCCTTTCCCGTAAATTATATGTCGATGTTGCAAACCTGCCGCATTTACAAAGGTTGCAGGTAATGGCGGGGAACCGCAAGCCGTCTGAGTCGTTTACGAGCCAGACCCGTCGTATAAACACCACCATCAACCAGCTTGCTTTGCTTTTAGTTGATAAGCCGGTGCAAAAGCAACGGGTAGATTCGATTGGCAGGCTGATGCGCCTGAGCAATAAACTCTTTTCTGATTACCTCAGGCTCGGCTACAATATCGGGCGGCGCAAAGCCTTCGAACGGCAGCTTAATGCGATTTCAGCCCAGATGGACAGTGACAGGGTTGAGGTGGACAGCAGTGTGGTAACCCGGCAAAAGAAAGTAAAAACCACAACGATCATTCACCCCGACACGGTTAAGAAAACCAAACCCAAAAAATCCTGGCTCAAAAGAATATTTACAAAAGAAAAAAAGGATACCGCTGCACTGGCAACCGCACCTGCTCCAAAGGTGATCATTGAAGAAGAGTCGTCAACAACCATCGACACCCTTGCCGTCTCGAAACAGGACACCAACCTGGCCGAACTGGGAAGTTCGTTACGCCGCATTGAAAAAGGACGACTCAAATCAACCGAGCTCCTGCGCGCGAGCGAACAGCAACTACTTAAAGCAAACGACATTCTGATCCACCGCCTGCTGGGTATACTCAATGACGTGGAGCAGGAGGAAATGATGTTGGTGAAAAACCAAACTAACTCGACAAAAGAACTGGCTACAAATACAATCGCGTTAACACGTTCGATTACCATCCTCTTTATTGTATTGGCAATTGTGCTCACCGCATTACTCCTTGCAGATGTTGCCCGTAGCAGAGGCTACCGCAAGCAGCTCGAACTCGCGAAAAATGAAGCGGAATACCACAGCATGGCTAAGCAACGGTTCTTAACCAACATGAGCCACGAGATAAGAACCCCTTTACAATCGATTATAGGGTACACAGAGCAGCAATTACTTGGTAATAACAACAGCAACAAATCAGCAGTAAAGGCAGTCTATAGCTCGTCCCAGCATTTACTGCAGATCGTAAATGAAGTACTTGATTACAGCAGGATCACTTCAGGCAAACTAACTTTTGAGAATACCTTGTTCTCTATGGCGGAAGTGGTCAACGAGGTTTCCTCGGGACTCCGGTTGCTGGCCGAAAAGAAAGGGCTCCGCTTAGATGTCAGGCTAACAAATTCAGACACTGATTGGGTACTCGGAGATCGGTTCCGTCTAAAGCAGGTCTTGTATAATCTTCTGGGCAATGCTGTTAAATTTACTGAGCAGGGTGCTGTAACACTAACAGTTACGGGTGTGAAAGAAAGCGATTTTGCGTGTTATACGATAGTTGTTGAAGATACAGGCATTGGTATTGAACCTGGCGAATTAGAGCATGTGTTCAGGCAGTTCGAACAGGCCTCTAACAATAAGAGTGGAATGCATTATGGTAGCGGTCTTGGACTGAGTATCGTAAGGGAATTGATTGACGCCCAAAAAGGAAGTATATCGGTACAAAGTCAACCGGGTGTTGGCTCGGAGTTTAAGGTCGTCATCACCTATCCGCTTGCGAATGCTCCTGAAAACATGAGCACCGACGATCAACCGGCAGTTGATATGAACTTTGACAAAACGGTATGGATCGTAGACGATGACCGGTTGATTCGAAATCTTGCTTCACTGATCTTCAGCAAGCACAACATTCGCCATCGCTGTTTTAGTTCGGCTGAAGACCTGCTGTCAGCGAACTTTGATAACGACGTTAAGTTAATCGTTTCGGATATCCGCTTACCGGGTATGGATGGGATCCGGTTGTGTAATGAATTGAAAAAAACGACTGGCGCCGACATAAAGATCATCGCACTTACCGCACAGGTGTTACCCCAGGAAAAAGAGGCCATTCTGGAAAATGGGTTTGACAGTATTCTATTAAAGCCATTTACAGAGGCTGCCCTGATCGAGTTGGTGCAGGAACTTGCGGTTCAGTCTGCACCAGAGCGTGTCGGGGCTTTCGACTTGTCGGGTTTACGTGGGTTGGTCAGCGACGAACAGCAGGTGATATCCATACTTGAACAGTGTTTCGACGATACATCAGTCGACAAAAATGAACTAAGGGATGCGGTAAACGGCGGCGACATGGAGACCAGTAGCCTGATCATTCATCGGTTGGCCGGCCGTGCAGGACAGGTTGGACAAAAGGAGTTCGCCAAAACCCTGAGATACTGGGAAAGTGAGCTGCGGTCGTCGGACGATCCCGCCGTGTTGAATACAATGCTCGCTGAAGTGATGCCTGAGCTCGAAAACTTCCTGGCGTTACTACAAAGCACGTTGGAAACAACGGTTTAGTTATTCAATCCCGTATTGTTCCATTTTATAGTACAGCGTTTTCCGATCGATGTTTAACAGCTTTGCTGCCTTTGTTTTGTTGTACCTTGTTTGCAACAATACCCTGGCGATGGTTTCTTTTTCACCCACTTCCTGGATGGCTTTAAGGTCGACGGTAGGCTTTCTTGATTGCTGGTCTATGGTATCGATCATTTCCTCCGGCAATACGTCGGTCCCGGCAATCTCACTTTTACTCAGGAGCACCATACGCTTTATCACATTACGCAGTTCGCGGAGATTACCCGGCCAGTCATAGTCTTCGAATACCCGCATAGCCTCGGCACTGATGTCTTTTACCGAGCGGTTCAATTCCAGGTTTGCCTGTTCGACAAAGTGGGCAACAAATAAGCGAAGGTCGTCGCCCC
>JASLBT010000107.1 GCA_030146445.1 Segetibacter sp.
ATAGAGGGCGTGCTCGAGGCTGCCAATTTCGAGGATAACCTTTGATAGAGGCCCAGCGGAAATGCGGCATGATAATAGGTGATTTTTTTTCACAATAAAATTTAAACCCGCTGTGGGTGGCCCTGATTACATGTTTCCCTCATTCGGCACAATTTTCTCTCTCGGTTCTGCAAAAGAGACCTGAAGCTGTTTGTGGCTGACAGGTATTGATTTACAACGTAAAATACTATTTATGAAAAATGCGAATTCGACTCTTGTTTTGAAAGGTTTTAGTTTAATCAGTATTGTATTGTTCGTAGTGCTTGCCATTAGCTCATGTGCAAAAAAGATCAACTTTCAAACGTCGGCCGCAGTGCCGGCTGCTGAGGGCATTGTTAAGTATAAAAAAGACGGCAACAACAATTACCGGATTGAAGTAGATGTAAAAAATCTTGCTTCTCCCAAAAGATTGGATCCTCCGAAAAGCACCTATGTTGTATGGATCGAAACTGAAGGTAACGGCACCAAAAATATCGGGCAGCTAAAAACTGCCAGCGGCTTGCTCACGAGCACTTTAAAGGCTTCATTAACGACGGTGACAGCTTATAAACCTGCTTCACTTTTTATTACCGCCGAAGAAAATGCAGATATACAATTTCCCGGTTACCAGGTCGTATTAAGAACAAATCATTTTTAAGTACGCCGGTTCGAAGCAAGGTTCCAGCAGTGATTAATTCCATCGCTAGTAAACTGCAGGCATTAACAGCCCTGCAGTCTTTCGCTAAACAGCGCCATAATCTAAGCAACCAGGCATTCAATTCTGGCGTCATGCCTATTGTTTACGTTGTAACTGACGTTAAGTTATCCTTATGTTTACCCGTAAACTCGGGGATCGGACATAACAATCGTTTTTAACCCTATTAAATTTACACTTCATGTTTTGGTATGAGGATGAGGTAAAAAGGCTGCAGGAAGAACTTTCCATTTTAACAGAGCCGCACGGAGTTGTTTTTTATGGCAGTTCGTCGATTAGACTCTGGGATTCGCTCCAGGAAGATTTTGCAGATTATGCACCGGTAAACACCGGCTTTGGCGGGTCGACACTGGCCGCATGTGGCTGGTTTTTCGACCGCATATTTAAAAACCTTCATCCAAAGTCTATTATTTTGTATGCAGGTGATAATGATCTTGGTGATGGCCGCCACCCCGAAGAGGTTTTCTTGTTTTTCAAAGAATTGGTAGAGATGATCCACGAGCGTTATGGCGACATTCCACTTGGATTTATTTCCATAAAGCCAAGCTTTACACGCTGGGATATTGTAGACAAGATCCGATACACCAACAAGCTGATTGAAACGGAAATCAAGCGACTTGGCAGAAATATGTGTTTTATAAATGTTCACGATAAAATGATGGATAAAACAGGTTATCCAAAAAAAGAATATCTTGACCCTGATGGTCTGCACATTAATGAAAAAGGATATGCCTTATGGAAAGAAATCATTATGGAAAGTGTTAGTGCGGGTGAGATGAAGTTGTATAAAATGGTACCAGAACACCCGCCGGCATAACGGATATGTGAACCCAACACCCTCAATATGAAAAGAGAATATCAAAAATGGTTTAGTCCGAACTTGCAAAGAGACATGGAACTTTTGATATTCGGTCACCGGGGTACACCAATTCTTTTCTTTCCAACCAGGATGGCCCGCTTTTACGATTACGAAGATTGGGGGGTAATCGGAGCGATCAGGGATAAAATAAGCCGTGGTAAAATTCAGGTGTATTGTGTCGACAGCGTGGATGGGAACAGTTTTTATGCTAAAGATATTCATCCTTCCGAACGGGTCAAGCGTCACAGTTGCTACGAAAAATATATTCTTAACGAAGTTATTCCCCTCATAAAATCAAAAAACAGGAACCCCGGCCTGGTCTCAGCAGGCTGTAGTCTCGGAGCCTTCCATGCGGTTAACCTTTGCTTCAGGTACCCCCACCTTTTTAAAAAAGTAATTGGTATGAGCGGCCGATACGATCTTACATTGAAACTGGAATACTTCGATGACCTCTTCGATGGTTACTGGGACGAAAATGTCTACTTCAACACGCCCGTGCAATACCTCCAGAACTTCAACGATGAGCAACTCATCCGCTCATTGCAAAAGATCGAAATCATTCTTGCTATTGGTCTCGAAGATGCTTTCCTGGAAAACAATATCCTTCTCAGCAAACTGTTGCAGGAAAAAGGCATCCGGAACCGGCTTGATTTTCTACCGGGCGAAGCGCACAAAGCACGGTACTGGGGTGAGCTACTACAACAATACCTCTAGCAACACCCGGAGCCTTAGTTATGTGCGGATACACAACTCTAGCGAGCAGCGTTTCGACAATTCTCAAACAGGGTGCTTCGCTCACTAACCCCCGTTCAGACGGGAGTGTCATAACTTGCAGCGGCAAATTGCGGTGCAGTAATTGTTGCAGCTATCGTTAATCAATTCGACTATTTGTATGGATACCCGAAATCTTCCCTTAGGTTACTGGATTAAGAAAGTAGACAATCTGCTAACAGCAGGGATTGATAGAATACAAGCAAACCACGGACTCACAAGAACCGAGTGGCAGGTACTAAACTGTATAGCCGGCAGCCATCACCTTAGTAAAACGGAAATCATTACCATTATTGCTCCCTTTGCACATGAAAAGGCCGCCATATCAATATTGGACAAATTAGAGCGCGAGTTGTTGATCAGCCAAAAAGACGAAAACATTGTGATCACCCCGACCGGTACTGAACTTAATCATTCGTGTTTAAAGGAGCAATTACAGTTCAGGAAAAAAGCAATGAACGACGTTTCCGAACAGCAGTATCAAACAACTGTTTATACGCTTGAGAAGATCGCCGAAAACCTTTCCCGCAATGTCATAAATACCGTTCAAAATTCATAAGGAAGTAACGAGCACTACAACAGGATCCAAACGGGGGTAGAATTTTGTCGGGGCTGTTGATCGGTTTCGGGTCTATTCCGTAAGGCGTAGCATCAAACCGCGTCCAAAGCGTTGCTCAACCTCGCTTAGTGGTACAAGCGAGCGTGGCAACGATGTCTCATCGAAGATCAGCCGCCGGTCCCCAAAAAAAAATCCTACTTAAGTGCAGCCCCCTGTTCTATCCAGCACCTTATCGCTTCGCGTTCTTCAGGGGTCATATTTGTTTTATTATTCGGCGGCATTGTTTGTGTGACTACCACCCTTTGCATGATCTTCTCTTTCAAGCGGGCAATATCTGCGGGTGTATCGTATTTCACGCCATTTGGTGCGGCGGTATAGGTGTCGTCGGTCGGCTTTGAAGAATGGCACGTTACACACCGGGTTTGTACGATAAGGTTCACCTGGTTTATGCTAACCGTTTCCGTGCAAACTCCAGGTTTGCCCGGGGAACTGATGAATGCCGTTGCAAGTAGGATTAAAACGGAGGCCGGCATAACCCAGACGCTGTGCTGACCTTTTTCGCGGAGGTTTAGGTAGTGTTTTACGCCTGCGGTTCCCAGGGTTATGGCCGCAAGCACCGCCCATGGGTAATGGGCGCCAAACGTGCTGGGAAAGTGATTGCTGATCATAACAAACAACACGGGCAGCGTGAAGTAGTTGTTGTGCAGCGAGCGAATCCCGGCGTGTTTGCCCAAGGCCGCGTCAAGCGGCTGTTGTTGTTTGGCAGCTTTGACCATTGCTTTTTGTGCCGGAATGATAATGAAGAATACATTTCCCGCCATAAGCGTACCCAACATGGCACCGAAATGAATATAGGCTGCCCTGCTGCTGAATACGCTGTGGTAGAAGTAAGCGAAAGCTATTGACAACAGAAATCCAATAATTGTAAACCAGGCGCCCTGGCTCAACAGGGGCGAACGGCATAACCTATCGTAAATAAACCAGGCAACTGCAAAAGAGCCAATGCCCATCGCTACTGCCACCGATGGCGAGGTTACGAAAACATTTGGATCGATGAGGACTGCATGGGCATTAAAATAGTAAACCACAAACAGGAGACTAAAACCCGAGAGCCATGTAAAGTATGCTTCATATTTAAACCAATGCAGGTCTTTTGGAATTTTACCCGGTGCAACCTTGTATTTCTCGAGATAATAGAAGCCGCCACCATGCACTGCCCAGAGGTTGCCGGCAAGTTCCGGCCGAACATCTTTTGTTCGGTTTAATGCGTTCTCAAGAAAAACAAAGTAAAACGAAGCCCCGATCCATGCGATGCCAAAGGTGACGTGCATCAGCCGCACAACAATGTTCAGCCATTCCATGAGGTGACCCTCCCACGGAGTTCCACGTACCAAAAACCAGGTGTAGAAAACCAGGAGGATACTGGCCAATACAATGGCTCCGTATACAAAACCCCGGGTCAGTAAGATGCTTTGTTGTTTTCCGGTGGTCGTCAATTCCTCGTCGTGCGGCGACTCCTCTGCAGCCATTTTATCGAGCAACCTGAAGTGATGGCTCATGTTGATGAGCATACCAAGGATACACAAAAGAACAACATATAATACCAGATGCATAACCATAACCGACGGAAAACATTGAACATTCAATCTACTTCAAATTATCTGGCGGCTAAAAAAATTATCATCGCCCTTTTTACCGAGAAGTTCGGAACAAGATATCCGCCTTGGCCGTTAGTGTAGATGTACGGGTTCCGGAGGAGTTTGCTATATTGTCTAAAAAATCATATCTCCTTTACCGTGTTCGACATCGCCATACATAGCAAACAAACCGTTACCACTAACGGCTTAAAAGACTGTACCGTTTTTGTAAAAGATGGACTGATTACCGGCATAGAAGATGGATTAAGCAATGTACCCGA
>JASLBT010000109.1 GCA_030146445.1 Segetibacter sp.
CCTCTAATCGTGAGTCGCCCTGCAGGTGCAGACCGGAGCTCGTGTAAACTAAGCGCTTTGGCCGGTTAATGAGGCATGTTAATATATATGGAGCTAAACTGTTGACGGCAAACACCTGTGGTAGACCGTCTACTGTATTGATCCGTCTTGCTTCGCGATAACCAACTCCTGCATTATGAATTACCGCGTCAACAGCTCCGGTCTTATTTACGGCTTCAGCAACCGCTATCGTTTCATTTATGCTTGAAAGGTCGCCCGTAACTACCATTTGAGCACCGGGCACCGCGCTGATTGCAGATAAACTTCGTGTCTCATTACGGGCATGTAAGATCACCTGGTGTCCTTCGGCCACGAGCAGTCTTGCAGCCATTTGTCCAAGTCCGTCGGCCGACCCGGTAATTAAAATTCGCAACATAATTCACAATTTTGATGAACACTGCCGGTGTGAGGTTTCCGTTACCGTTATTGTTCCCCTTCACATACTGCGGCGTTCGTCCACGCGTCTTCTACTTGCGGGACACGTTAGGCGTTAACACCGTCTGGAGGAGGTAACTTCAAGAGGATACCTGCAGACGTGAGCGGCGATTAAATATTTTCAAAGTGCCTCCTGATCGCAATAATGTCGTCGTTTGCGAATTTGGCTTCAGCTTGCTGGAATGTTTCGGAGGCGACATTTGCCAATGGGGTATTCAAGCCTTCACCTTTTGCAAGTCGCAGATCTTTAGCGATATGTTTTAATGCAAATGCCGCCTGGTAGTTCTGTTGGGCGAGCGCTTCTCCTTTAATTTTCATAAAGGGATTTGCCATTGCACCAGCGTTCAAAAGCTCCAGGAGGTCGTTTGTTTCAATTTCGTGTTGATGTGCAAAAACAACGGCTTCTGCAAGCCCTTGTGCATGTATGGCGAGTAACGTGTTTATAGCAAGTTTGGCTGTATTGCCCGCACCAACCTCACCTATCCTCATGCATAACTTGCCAAGGCAATCCAGTAGTGGCTTCACCCTGTTAAATTGTTCCTGATCCCCGCCCACCATGATGACCAGTTGTGCTTCGATCGCCTGCTTCACACTTCCCGATACAGGAGCATCGAGGTATGTGCTTCCGTGTCGGGAACATAGCTGAGCAAGTTCCTTGCTGATGCCTGGGGATACGGTACTCATGTTAACAAAGCACCTCCCCATAACCGGGGTACTAAGAAGCCCGTTTTCGCCAGTGAATAACGAGGCTGTTGCGGTGTCGTCCGATACCATAATGAAAACGACGTCGGCGTTCCTGGCTACTTCTGCGGGAGAACCAGCGCTTCTTGCTCCTTTTGAAATTAATCGTTCTTGCTTGTTCTTACTTCTGTTAAAAACGGTTAAAGGGTACCCTGCCTTTAAGAGCTGTTCCGACATTGGGTTGCCCATGTTGCCAAGTCCAATCCAACCTACCTGGGTCTGCTGCATATCTGTTTTTCTTTACCGGAGTTCGGGAATAAAAACCGCGCCCTGTGGTATGGTGAATTGGTTCGGTCGGGCAGTAAATGCTTTTGAGCTAGCTGTTCAAAAATAGCGTTAGCAGGTTTGTAGTTCCATTGGAAAATTAAGCGGCAACAATATTTACAACGCCCGACAAAGTTCCATTCACGAGGCAAAGGATACCTTGAAATTCAAAGAATCGAAGCACATCCGCGCAGGCCGGGCAACCAACATAAATCCCTTTTTTAATAAACATCCGGGTATAATATCACACTTGATGTTTTTTACCACTACTTATTTGAGTCGATGTTGAGAAAAATCTAAGGAAATTGTTGTCAGTCGCCATTATTTTCAGGAACCGCAAACAAATGATTCCTGCCCGGATATAGCGTCGGCAATTTTTACATCTAAGCGGTGACAATGGCAGTAACGGGTTGATTCACTATGGAAAACCATAACATGGGTATGAAGATTTGTTGACTTCAACTGTTTAGGAATCAAGAGGTTGTCGTACGGGTAATACCGTTCCGGATCAGTTGTATCCTGCTTTGGCCCGACGAAATTAGTTCTTTTCATTCCCGGTACGGTAAGCGTCCATTACCGAATTAATCTCTCTCGTCCTGCCGCAGTGTGAGTTAATCCGGTAAACGGTTGCTGGTGCACTAGCCGGGTTTTTTTATATATCATTCCAACATTTACTTTTAATTCATATAAATCATTAATTTACCTTTCTTTATCCATCCTCGAACAGTCAAAAATCACTTCTGCAAAAGGGTGTTTATCTTAAAATGTAAATAATTAAAATGGCAAAAGCAACCAAAAAAGCCGCGGCAAAATCCGCCACTACACCTAAAAAGGCCGCACCTAAGGCCGCTGCAAAAAAGTCAGCAAAAGCTTCTTCGGGTAAAGGGAACGCCGGCCTGATGGCTCCGCTGAATGTGAGTCCTGAGTTGGGTAAGATAGTTGGAACTAAACCGATTCCCAGGACTGAGATCATCAAGAAGATCTGGGAATACATCAAAAAAAGTGATTTACAGGATAAGAACAACAGGAGGATGATCAATGCTGATGACAAGCTGAAAGAAGTTTTCGCGGGCAAAGAACAAGTATCAATGTTCGAACTGGCTAAAATCGTGAACAACCACGTAAAGGCATAAGGCGGCTGGTATGCGCAGGCGCTGCCAACTTTTCTAAAAAGGGGCGTCGACACTGCACCTTCTATAAAGCATTCTGCTCGACTTCTATTTATTTACGGGTGATACTTCCCAGTGAGCTTTCTATAATAACCTTCAGAGCTTTGCAAGACATCAATTCTTTTGTTTTGCAAAGCTTTTTGTCAATTACGCCAGTCTATCTGCGCGGTTCTATCCGTTGTAGAAGCGCTACCTCGCAGAGTTCTGCTCTCCCGGATGGACATCAAACTTCTACTGCCTCTTCTTCCAGCGAACGTGTGATGACGACAACGATCTATTGCTTGGAAGAGAATAGGTGTTGAGTGTCGCCGACCGTCCATGCACCAGCTACTTCTGCCCGTCTCGGCTTACGGTACTACGTCAGTCGATTGTTTGCCTGCACCTTTATGAGGAATTAATTTTACACTTCTTATTTCTGTGTGGAACAGGCAGCTTGTCCATCGCAACCAAAGAAGTTGATCTGACTCGATTCCCGTTCCTAGGGTTTCTGCACATCTTACCTGCTACTTCAGGTGCAATGTTTATGCTTGCGGTTGGGATGTATGGTTAAGCATTCCAGCCATTTCCTGCTGCTCTCTTACCAAAAAAACTTTACACAAATTTCCGGATTGAAGTTGATGGGTTTGCGACGTCGTATGGCTGATTAAAGCCCTTCGTGCTTATCCCTGGCGCTGATTTGTCTCATTATATCCTGGAATTCGGTCGAAGATGCAATCTTATGCTGTTCTCCATACGTCAATTCAACGCTGTTTTGCGGCAAAAATCTTTCTGAATAGGGTACTCAGCGCCTGCTTTTTTCGTTAACGTAGAACGGAAAATCGAAATGTTGTTTCTGTCTAGCTTTCGAGCAACAAACCCCGTTACTGGCAC